>CALBRY010000409.1 GCA_937927665.1 uncultured Chloroflexota bacterium | reverse complement strand
TCTGCGGCGCAATCCACCGCTTGAAGACACCGATACCGGCGCAGAGGCGGACGATCCCCCGGAAGAAATGGAAGCCGTTTCACCCGCCGCTGAAATCTGGTCAGAATACGCGCCTGACGGCGATAACGATATCACTGCCGCGCTTGCGGCGGTCGCTTCGCTTGGGACAGCCGAAGACGAGTTTGACGAGTACGACGCGGAAGACGTAGAAGATGTAGAAGATTACGCCGCGCCTGCCGATGATATGTTTGATGCGGTTGATACCCGCGAAGAGCGCATCGTCACCCGCCCCAAAACCGCACCCACGCTGACTCCGGGGATCGCACTCCCGCCGATGCGTAAGCTCAAGCGCGGCAGTATGGCATCGATCATCCCTGCGCTTGCGCTGATTGGCACCGGTGCATGGCTGTTGTTCGTCACCACCACCGGCGGCACGATTGATCCGCTTCTGCTGGTCGGGATCGGGGTCGCGGCGGTCGCGCTGTCTCTGTTCGCCTACTGGATCAGCAGCGGACGCTGGTCACGCGGAGCGCTGTTCGCCGCCGCGCTCGTCGCGTTGACTGCGGGATTGTTTATCGTCGCGCTGCCGCCGCCCAATTTGCAGATCAACGCCGGAATTACCCCGCTCAATGCTTACCCGCTCCTGATCGCGGCGGTGGGGATCGCCCTGTTGATCGGCGGCGCATTTTCGCGTCCGTCCACACGGGCGGCAGTCGCGCCGGGGATCGTTTTGTTGACAGCGGGGATCATCGGCTTTCTCGTGACGAGCGGCGCGATCTCGCAATCCCTGCTCGATACTGCCGCGCCGCTCTGGTTTGTTCCGATCGTCATCCTCGTGATCGTGTGGCTGCTGCCGCTGATCGCCCGGATGCGCAGGCGCGATTGATTTTTCCGACCACGATGAGAGGATAATCTTGCGCCTTGCCATCGATGCCAGCCGCACGACCGTTGAACGGGTGACGGGGACGGAACGCTATGCGATCCGCATGATTGAGGAGATTCTCCGCCAGAACACCACCCATGCGATCACCCTGTATTTTAGAAACCAACCGCCGCGTGATTTGTTTCCGATCGAATTTATCCGCCGCCCTGATCTTGTGACGCGCCGCGTGAATCCGTTCCCGCGTGCATGGACACATCTGCGCTTGGCGGCATCGCTTACGGGCAGTCGGCATGATCTCGTCTGGGTTCCGGCGCATACGCTCCCGTTTTTGTTCCCCGGCAAAGCGGCGGTCACGCTGCATGATCTCGGTTATCGCCATTTCCCCGACGCGCATCCACTTAGCCAGCGCGTTTATCTTGACTTGACCACCCGATACAGCGCCGCCCGCGCCGCCGTCGTGCTGGCGGATAGCCACGCGACCGCATCCGATTTGACACGCTTTTACGGCACACCGCGCGAAAAAATTCATGTCGTTTATCCCGGTGTCGATGCGCTCACGATCGGCAATACTGCGGCTGTGCGCGAAAAATACGGACTGCCGGATCGCTACTGGTTGTTTATCGGCACGCTTCAACCGCGCAAAAATATCGCCCGCATCGTGCAAGCCTATCAACAATGGCGCGATGATCATCCCCTTGACCGCGCCGCGCTCGTGCTGGCGGGCGGCGAAGGCTGGTTGTTCGATCCCGAATGGGTCGAAGGCGTTGATGGCGTGATCCTCCCCGGCTTTATTGATGACGCCGATAAAGGCGCGCTCTATGCCGGATCAATCGGGTTGGTATTTCCGACGTTATACGAGGGATTCGGGTTTCCGGTTGTCGAAGCGATGAACTGCGGCACGCCTGTGATCGCCTCCAGCACATCGAGCCTGCCGGAATTGGCGGGGGATGCCGCGCTGATGGTTGATCCGCTCGATGTGAGGTCGATTGCTGGCACGATGGCGGCGATCGGCGGCGATTCGATGCTGCGTGCCGACTTGATCGAAAAAGGTTACGCACAGGCGAAGCGCTTCACATGGGAGAGCGCCGCCGCCGCCGCGCTTGCCGCCTTCGATACGATCGGGGAACGGTGATGCGCCGCTTTCTGCTCGTTCAGTTGGGCGATATTGGCGATCTCGCGCTCACACTTCCGGCGATCAAAACACTGCGCGAAGCTCATCCGCAAGCCCATTTCGCCTTACTCGCGCCGCCCGCCGCTGCCGCGCAGATCACCCCACAACACGCGATCGATCAATTGATCCTGTTTCGCCGCGCCACGTTTGGCGGCTTAAAAGGGATGCTGCGCCCGGCTGAATGGCGCGCCGCGCTCGATCTGCTGCTCACACTGCGGCGCGGCGCATTCGATACGATTATCTACTTTCACGCCTTCACCACGCGGGCGGGTGCGCTTAAGTTCGCGTTGATCGCGGCGGCGGCGGGCAGTCCTCGGCGCGTTGGGCTTCAAAACGGAAATGCTTTCTTTCTCACCGATTCCGTCCCCGATCACGGCTTTTCCGAGCACCGGTTGTCCGCATGGGCGCGGGTGATTGATCGATTACTCACTTTGGAGGACAGGGGGGCTACAGCGTTCAACGCTTCTGCACGAAATCAAGGCGGCTCGCAAGCCGCCGACATATCTGTGCCGGAGAGGGGGAGCGATACTTATCGCGTCGCCATTCATGCCGGGAGCGGCGCGCAAAACCCCGCCCGTCGTTGGGAACCGGAACGCTTCGCCGCCGCCGCTGATCGCTTGGTGCGTGAATGCGGTGCAGAAATTCTGCTTGTTGGCGCACCCGGTGATGATACACCCGCCGTCAGCGCCGCCATGCGCGAACCGTATACGGATTATTTCGGCAAGACGACGCTGCCCGAATTGGTCGATCTGCTCTCCACGTGCGATCTATTTATCGGCGTGGACAGCGGTGTAACCCATCTTGCCGCGCAAGCAGGTACGCCGACGCTGGCGCTTTTCGGTCCGAGCAACCCGCAGACATGGCAGCCCGCCAACAGCGTGATCGTGCGTTCCGCGCCGGAATGTTCACCGTGTAATTATGTCGATCACCGCCTCGGTGCGCGGGATGGCTGCGCGGCGCGAACCTGTATGCGCTTGATCACCGTCGATCAAGTCGTCGCGCGTGCCGCGTCCATCTTGAAGGGTGACATCCCGCCGCCGGAACCCGTCACACCGAAAACCCCCGATGCGCCGGGAATCGAACGCATGGCGATTCTTGGGCTGCCCGTCAGCGTGATCACGTATGATCAATGGATGGCGCTGATCGACACATGGGTGAAATCATCCGGCGGGCGAATGCATCATGTGTGTACCGTCAACCCGGAAATGCTCATGATCGCCCGTCGTGATCCGGTCTTTCGCGTCGTACTGGAGCGTGCCGATCTCACTGTTCCGGACGGGATCGGCTTGCTGTGGGCAGCGAAACATCAAGGAAAGCCGCTCCCGCAGCGTGTGACCGGATCGGATGGCGTGCCGCGCATCGCCAAAGAAGCGGCGGCGCGTGGATGGCGTTTATTCTTGCTCGGCGCTGCGCCCGGTGTTGCCGAACGCGCCGCCGCAATCCTGACCGAACAGAATCCCGGCTTGCAGATCATGGGGACGTATTCCGGCAGTCCATCGCCCGACGAAGAAGCCGCGCTGGTCGAGCGCGTCAACGCCAGCGGCGCGGATATTCTGCTTGTCGCCTACGGCGCGCCGGAACAGGATAAATGGATCGCGCGCAATTCCCCGCGCTTGCAGGTCAAAATGGCGATGGGCATCGGCGGCACACTCGATTTTGTCGCCGGGGTGATCCCGCGTGCGCCGGTGGGTTGGCAGCGGTTCGGACTAGAATGGCTCTATCGTTTGATCCTCCAACCATGGCGAATCAAGCGGATGATGCGTTTGCCGCGCTTTGTGCTGGCTGTCTTAAGTGAGCGTTCCCGATGACCGACTCCATTCTTTCGTTGATCTCCCGCTTCACAGGTCTTTCGATTGCCGTGATCGGGGATGTCATTCTTGACGAGTATCTGATTGGCAGGGCGAACCGCCTCAGCCGTGAAGCACCTGTCCCCGTGTTGGAATTTGAAGAACGGCGCGTGATCGCGGGCGGGGCGGCGAACCCGGCGGCGAATATCGTTGCGTTGGGCGGCGCTGCCGAGATGATCGGCGTTGTCGGCGCGGATGCCGAAGCGCTGACACTGCGGCAAGTGTTGGACAAAAAAGGCATCACGTGGCGCGGCTTAATCGAAGATCGCACCCGCCCCACGACGGTGAAAACGCGCATCATGGCGCAAATGGGGCTGCGATTTCCTCAGCAGGTGGCGCGCATTGACCGTGTCGCCCGTGACCCGATCGCAGGGGATGTCGAAACGCGGGTATACGAGGCGATCAGCCAAGCGGCGGGGGTGAGCGCGTGTCTGTTTTCCGATTATGGCAGCGGTTTGATCACCGAAGGCGTGATCGCCCATGCCCGCCAGCTTGCCAGTACGAACGGCGTACTCCTTACAGCGGATGCACAGGCGCATCTGAGCAAATACACGGGGTTTGGCGTGGTCAAATGCAATGCGGATGATGCAGCGGCGGCAGTCGGGCACGGATTGCACAGCGATTCGGAGTTTGCGACAGCGGCGGAAACCCTGCGCGATCGGCTGCAACTCACACGCGGCATGGTGATCACACGCGGCGGTGCGGGTTCGACCATTGCCGAAACAAACGGCACGGTCACGCATGTTGCCGCGCCGCGTGTGGTTGATGTATTCGATACGGTGGGCGCGGGCGATACGCATATCGCCATTCTCACGCTGGCGTTGGCGGTCGGCGGAACGCTCACACAAGCCGTCACGCTGGCGAATGCCGGAAGCAGCATCGTCGTTCGCCATGTGGGGAATTACGCGCCGTCACAAGCCGAACTCAAGCAGAGTCTCACCGCCGAGGGCGAAGAAAAACCATAACGCAAAGCCGCGCAGAAAAGTATGGGCGGCTTTGCGCCTCAACATTGAAGTTCTTACAGGCTGTAAAGCTCCCCGAAGCGGGTGCGTAGATAGCGCATCAACGGCGCAACCTCGACTCCGCCGCCCGTCACACGCTGGATCAATTCCGGCGCGGTGAGCTTGCTCCCGTACTGGTAAATATTGTCTTTCAGCCAACTGTGCAGCGTGCCAAAATGACCGCGTGCGATCTCCGCCGGAATGGTCGGGTGCGCTTTCAGCGCCGCTTCGTAGAACTGCGCGCTCAACAGGTTGCCGAGCGTGTAGCCCTGAAATGCGCCGCCGAACGTGCCGCTGAACCAGTGAACATCCTGCATCACACCGTGCTGATAATCGGGCGGCGTAATCCCCAGATCATGCGTGTAGCGTTCATCCCATGCACGCGGCAGATCGTCGATCTCCAATGCGCCTTCCAGAAGCGCCACTTCCAGATCGAAGCGGATCATCACATGCAGGTTATACGTCACTTCGTCGGCATCGACGCGGATCAGCGATGGCACAACTTTGTTCACGGCGCGGTGGAATGTGTCCATCGTCACATCGCCGAGCGCGTCCGGGAACATTTGCTGAAGCCGGGGGAAATAATGCTGCCAGAATTCACGACTGCGGGCGACGATATTTTCCCATGTGCGTGATTGGCTTTCGTGTACCCCGGCGGATGTGCCTTCTGCCAGCGGTGTCCCGTCGTATGCCGGGTTGATCCCCTGTTCATACATCGCGTGACCCGCTTCGTGCACCGTGCTGAAAAACGCATCATTGAAATAGTGTTCATCAACGCGCGTGAGGATGCGAATATCGCCGGAATTAAAACGGATCATGAACGGATGCGCGGTCTTATCCTGCCGCCCGCGTTCAAAGTCGTAGCCCATATCGCGGATCACCGCTTCGCCAAACGCGATTTGTGCGGCTTCCGGGAAAAAGCGGTGCAGCGCCGAATCATCGGCGGGCTGCTGAGCGGTGATCGCCTTGACGAGCGGCACGAGTTCTTCGCGCAGTTCACCGAATACGCGGCGAATATCGGCGGTTTTCATGCCGTAATCCGACATATCGATCATCGGGTCAGCAATATGATCATACGGCGCGAAGTATTCCGCACCACGCCTGCTCAATTCGAGCGTTTTCTTGAGCGGGTCGCGGACTTTTGCCCAATCGTTCGCGGGTCGCGCCGTTGTCCACAATTGATAGACATGAGACACATGCTCGGTGACTTCGCCCACAAACCGCGCCGGTAACTTGATGCGGCGATCATAATTTCGGCGTGTCACGCGCAGCAGCGCGGCATCATCATGATCATGGGGGAGGGCTTCACCGTAGCTTTGCAGGGTATCGAGTAGTTTGCCGATTTCGGCGCTGGTAAACTTCTCGTGGGCGACCTGTGAAAGCGTGGAGAGCATTTGCCCGCGTCCAGCACTTCCGCCGGGAGGCATATAGGTGGACATATCCCAGTAAAGAACCGCACTGGCTCTTTCAAGATCATCGACTTCTTTTAAGCGTTGCTTGAGATCTTCGAGTTGTTGTTCGTGGCTGATCAAAATCATTTCCTCATGAGCAGTTTATGAAATCCGCAATTTCAATATACACTATCGACAAGTGTGTGCTCCAATACTAGCGCGCCATACAGGGGAGATCGACATGCCAGTCCCGGAACTTGACGATCCGCTGCCCTTTTTCAGGGTAGTTTGGGAAGTGGTACGGCATATTCCATCAGGCGAAGTTGGCACGTATGGGCAAATTGCCCAGATGATCCCCGCGCCTGTGGGGGTCGATGAAGATGATTATGCTGCCTTTGGTGGGATTCTTGTCGGTTATGCGATGAACGCGGTCAGCAGTCGTGATCAACCGGATGTGCCGTGGCATCGCGTCGTAAACAGCAAGGGCGGCATCTCTTTGAGCGAGACAAATCCGCTGTCGGCAGTTCAGCGCGGGCGGTTGCGCGCCGAAGGGGTCGAGTTTAACGCCAAAGAGTTGATCGACCTGAAGGTTTACGGTTGGATTCCTGATCCCGATTGGATCGACGGCGAAGGATTCAACATACCGCGCCCGCTCCGCAAACCGGCAAAGACCGCCGCGAAGAAAAAACAGGATGATCCCGCCGGTGATGATTCGCAAACGCCGCCGCAGCAAATGAGCTTGATCTAGCGGATACAGCGTTCGATCGCCTCAACCGCCATGCCGATCCCGTCCTCTGCGCGCAGTGCTTCGCCCAATGCGGCGGCTCTGCGCGCAAGCACGGGATCGCTGATCAAAGTCTTGATCACGGCTGCCAGCTTATCCGCCGTGAGCGATTTCACCATAATCGATGGCACACCTACGCCGAGCGCGGCAGTACGCATCCCCCAGTACGGTTGATCCGCGATGAACGGAATCACCATCGAAGGAACACCGCTTCGCAGCGCGGTTCCGGTTGTACCAGAGCCACCATGATGTATCACCGCCGCCATTTGCGGAAAAAGCCATTCAAAAGGCGCGTAGTCGAGCGCATAAATCGTATCCGGCAGATCGCCGCCCAGATGCGCCCATCCTCTTGAGAGGACGGCGCGCACGCCTGCCGCTTTCACTGCATCGATCAACATGCGCGTGAACGCATCCCGATCCTTGACGGACATACTGCCAAAGCCGATAAAAATTGGCGCATCCCCCGCGCCGATGAACTCAACCAAATCGGCGGGCGGCGTCCAATCTTGATACGGCGCGATCCACCAGCTTGTCGTATGCACATGCGATCCCCAATCGGGCGGCGGCGGCACGACACGCGGCGAAAATCCATGAATGATCGGAACAGGGGAGGCGCGGTGCGGCGGCGTTTTGGGAAGTCCGAGCTTCTGGCGCATTTGTTTGACAGCATCCGCGAACATCACGCGGCGCACCAGAAAATCAGCCAGCGTATACGATGCGCGGTTGAGCACAGCGCCGAAGTGCTGCGTCGTGAGCAGCGGCAGTGCGTGAAACCGCGTCGGAACCATGGGGATCACCGCCGCTTGTAGGTACGGAATCCCGTATTTTTCAGCGATTTCACCGCCGAACAGTCCCGCGGGCAGTTGATTCACGATCACATCACTATCCGCAAAAGCCGAATCGGTGAACGCCTCCAGATAATCCGCGATCAGCGCGGCATACGTGGCGCGAATCGCCTGCGCCAGCTTGAGCGGATTGCGTGTTTGCAGGATATTTTCGTCAAACAGAGAGGCGGTCAGGGCTTCAGCGTCACCTTTGACCGGATAAAAATCCAATCCATGCTGTGTCACCAGCGGCGCAAACGACTCGAAAGAGGCGATCCGCACGCGATGACCTGCCGCTTGTAAACCATGCCCCAATGCCACGAACGGTTGAACATCTCCGCGCGATCCCAGCGCAAGAATTGAAAAGCGCATTGATGTTTTCTCCTGTGAGGTTACAACCATCCCTGCCGCTTGAAAAACCACGCGATTCCCGCGCTGATCAAGAGTGTTGCCACCACGATGAACATAAACAGCGCCGCACCGCTGATCGGGATCTCAAATTCCGGCGCAGTCGTGACGAAGTTCAGCCCGAACAAGCCCACCAGAAAGGTTGGCGGCAGAAAGATCATCGAAAGCACCGTCAAGCGACCGACTGCTTTTGCCAGCTTTGCCCCATCCTGACTTTCCAGCAGGTCAAGCACATTGCTTGCTAAATCGCGCTGCGCGTCGATCACGTCGTAAACACGCAGCAGGCGTTCGTACAAATGGCGGAACAAATCGCGGTCATCGGGGGATGCGGCGACCCGTTCTTCCCCGATCATGTTGCTGATCACCTCACGCTGAGGCGCGACCATCTGACGCAAATTGATCAACTGCTGCTTGATGCGAAAGACCGATTTTTGCAGCACCTTATCGCCATCATTCATCGCTTTTTCTTCAAGCGAGTTCAGTTGATTACTCACGCGGTCAAGCAGCGGATAATACGAATCCACCACCGATTGAATCACCATGTAAAGCAAGTAGCTGATTCCGCGATACCAGTAATCGGTATTCGCTGCCGCCCGGTCATATGCGCCGCTCACCGATGTTGACGTCTCTTTGCGGACGGTTAGCAGCCAGTTTTCACCGATCAGCACATGAACTTCATCGCCCTGAATAGCGGTGTTTTTGACGTTCGGCTGAAACAGCGAGAGAAAGACGTAATCGGGGTAGGTGCGTAATGTTGGGCGGCGGTCTTCGCGTTTAATATCGCCGACGACGACCGGGTGTAAACTCAGGGTCGCTTCTAACCAGCTAATCTCGTCCTCGTCAACGTCAACAGCGTCGATCCAGACAAAGTTTTTTTCGTTGAGCGCTTCTTCTAGCTTTTCCCGGCTCAGGTTGCGGCGCAGGGTAAAGGTTTCTTCTTCAGCGGCAGAACTGCCATTTCCCCGGTCGTTCGCAATTACCATTACATGCGGCGGCGCAACCAGTGAGCGAAGCATTGCGGTCATACTTCCTCTCTCTTATATCCTGTATGGATCATCCGTAATTCGGCGTCCAACACAAGCGACGGTGTACCCCTTCCAAGCACGATGTCTGGTTAGCGAAAGATGCGCCGCTCACCCCTTGACCTGCAAACGAATTCGAGGACACGTATTGTTCATGTAGCCTTTGAAGTTCCAGATGATCTGTTCCGGTTGAGTATTCGCGGCGCTGTCCCACGCCCGCGCGATGATGTGATAATCGCCTTCGTGTAACTCGGTGCGGTATTCCCACAAACGCCACGCATACGGCAGATCGTCACCAAGAAGGGCGGCTTGTTTCCATGTGATCCCGGCATCGGTCGAAACATCAACCCGCGCCACGCCGCGCCCCCCGCTGATCGCATAGCCGCTGATCACGACTTCACCCGGCGGCACGATGTCGCGGTCTTGCGGTGCGGCAATCGCGCTGTTGATCGAAAGCTCACCGAGCATCAGCCCTTGTTCCCAATCGGCATCTTCCGGTTGGATGTTCGGCGGAAACAGCTTATATGCCCGCGCTTGATAATAGTTTTCGGATGGCTCATCTTGAACGATGATCCGCCCAACCCATTTGACGCTGCGCGCTCCGATGTATCCCGGCACAAATACGCGCAGCGGATACCCATGATCGGGGGTGAGCGGCGCATCATTGAGCGTATCCGCCAGCATCACCAGCGGATCGAGCGCTTTTGCAAGCGGGATCGAACTGCCATACGGAAAATAAGTATTCTGCCGCTCACATTGATCGAGTGCTTCAAAAGCGACGTGCAAACGATCAGCGGCGCTTTCATTGATGCCCGCCGCGCGCAAGATCGCCGCGAGTGAATACCCGCTCCATACACCGTTGCTGATCGCCTCCCGATCCCAGATCAACTCATCCGGGATCGGTGCGATTTGCTGCATTTCGACGCGGCGGTTGCCCGCGCATTGGAGCGCCGCCGTCAGTGAGACACGCGGGAAGGCGGATAAATCCTCCAGCGTCAGCGAAAGCGGGTGCTTAACCGCGCCTTCGATGGTCAGCCAATATGACGCCGGATCAACATGGGGCGTCGGGGAATGGCTGCGGAGGAAGAAGCGATCCACCGGGGTGATCGTATGTTCGACCAGACTTTCGATCGCTGCCCCGCCGTTGGGCGGGTTTTCTTCCACCACGCGAAACGCTGGATGTTTGCCTTCAATCACAGACTGTCTCCTTGAGCCGCTATGCTTTATTCAATATTCAGCACTTGAGCGATGTCATCCGCGTGGCGCTTTTCGTGCGATGCGATCGTCTGCAAGAACTCCTCGATCGAAAGCATCTTCATCGAGGCATGCCGTCCGCGCTTCGCAAGTTGTTCATCGGTCAAATCGCACATCCACGCCAGAATTTCCACCCGTGATTGATCGAGTGCGGCGCGTGCAGCTTGCGGAGTTTGCTCGGCGTTCTTTTCGACCGAGCGGCGGTTGTAACGTTCCAGATCGAAATCAGCCGGAACGCCTTCGCCGCCTTTGACAATCGCTTTCGCGGTGTTAAACATGCCCGCTTCGCTGATCGCCAGATGCGACAAAAGCTGACGTACATTCCATTGAGCGCCTTCGCTGTAAACCTGCGTATCCCAGCGATCGCCGACCGCATTCAAGACTTGGTTCAAACGCGCCCGCGATTCCGCGAGTTCTTCCCGAATCTGCTGTACTGGCACCATGCGATTTTAATCCTCCGATGAGCTACAGTTGGACGAAGCTGTTTTCGGCAAGGATGAGACGGTGAGCGGCGGGAACATGCGTCGCCGAAATCACCATCGAATTGTCTGCGATTAAACTGCTGTCAATGCGCCCCGGTATCGAGCGAATCTGGCAGTTGGTCATCACAATGCTGGCGTCAATTTCGCTGTTCTCAATCGTCACGTTATCGCCAATCGACGTATACGGACCGATAAAGCTGTTTCGGATCATGACGTTTTTGCCGATGATGACCGGACCACGGATCACGCTGTCGATGATCTGGCTGTTTTCTCCAACGAGCACGCGTGAACTTACCTCACTGTTGCCCTGCACTACCGACCCGATTTCGAGCTTGGGTGAATACGGCAGTTCGCTCAACACCAGTTGATTCGCTTGAATGATCGAGTCGGGTTTTCCCGCGTCGATCCACCAACCCTTGAGCGTATACGGACGCACGGATTTCCCGCTGCTCACTAAGTCCTGAATTGCATCCGTGATTTCGAGTTCGCCGCGTGCCGAGGGACTGATCCGCCCAATCGACTCGAAAATGGATGACCGGAACAAGTACACACCCGCGATGGCGAGATTGCTTTTTGGCTCTTTCGGCTTTTCCACCAACTGCTTAATTTTGCCGTTTTCGACTTCCGCCACGCCAAAGCGGGACGGATCAGGCACTTCAATGAGCGCGATCTCGCAGTCGGCACTGCCGCCGGGGAATTCACGCAAAAGCGATTCCATTGTGTCCTGGAAAATGTTATCGCCCAGATAGACGCAGAACGGCTCATCACCGACAAATTCACGGGTGACGCCGACGGCGTGCGCCAATCCCAACTGCTTTTCTTGAACGAGATATGAGAGATTAACGCCATATTCAGCGCCATCACCCAGCGCGGTCACAATAGGGGATGAGAGGTCATTGACGACGATGGCGATATCCGATAACCCTGCATTCTTGAGGACGAGAATCGCGTAGCCGATAAGGGCGCGATTTGCGACCGGAACGAGCGGTTTGGGCATGGTTAGGGTCACGGGGCGTAACCGTGTTCCCTGTCCTGCTGCCAGAATGACTGCTTTCATGAACGGGTGTCTCCGAATCTATTCAACGGAAACGCAAAATAGTCATAGGATCATACACAATCCATCAGGAATGGCGCAATGAAACTGTCTAGAGCGCACAAGCCTATGACCATGCGCTGAAATAAAACGGGACATGGCGCGTGCCATGTCCCGTTTATCAACTCAACTAAAACGCGGTGTGATTATTCAGCTTCAACTACTTCGAGCGTGTATTCACCCGCCGCTGCATCGTCATACGTGCCGACTTCGATGACGTAGGTTTCCCCACCCGTCAATTCCAAGCCTTCGATTGCCGAATTGATCGTGACGCCGAGTTCGATGTCGTCGTTTTCGGCGATCAATTCACCGGCGCTGTCATACACGCGCAGATACGAGTCGAGTGCGCCTTCTGCGTCACCGAGGCTGATGTTTACCACAACATCGGCTTCCGGCGTCAAGAAGTAGCCGACACGCTCACCCGCCGAAATTTCGCCCGAAACCGAGTCGCCGACCGCGATTTCTCCGCCTTCGGTGAAGACGAGATCGCTGCCCGCATCGCCCGAAATGCCGAGCGTTTCCAGCAGGAAGGCTTCAGCCGTATCCAGCACGGGGTCAGCGCTGCCGAAGAAGGTTTCTTCGTTGATCGGAACCTGAACCGTCGGGACGACGCCGCGCCCTTCGATGTGGACATCGCCGTTTTCGTCAAATGCGCGACCGATGGTCATGCGGACGAAAATGCCTTCCGGCATCAGGAAGTCTTGAACGCTGCCGCCCAAGCCCGCCGTCGGATACTGACCGACGATGTGCGCGCGTCCTTCGGTGGTCATCGCATCCGAGAAGAATTCGCACGCGCTGGCGCACGCCGGACCGACTAAGACCGCAACTTCGCCGTAATAACGCAGATTTTCGGGCGGCGGATAGAAAATGCTGGGGCGGTCTTCGTCAACTTCAAAGTCGCCCGTCGTTTCGTCATAAATCGCTGTGTTGCCCAGTTCGTGCTGCTCATCGAAGAAGTACGCCGCCAACTGATCCGCAAGGAATCCG
The DNA here is from genome assembly GCA_937927665.1 of uncultured Chloroflexota bacterium. Classification (GTDB taxonomy): domain Bacteria; phylum Chloroflexota; class Anaerolineae; order Aggregatilineales; family Phototrophicaceae; genus Flexifilum. The sequence continues at coordinate 12,654 of CALBRY010000409.1, read as the reverse complement.
CTGCCGCCGCCGTTTTGACGCATATCAATGATCAAGCCGGGGATGCCTGCCTGATTCATCGTGCTGATCATGCGCTCCCACAACTGAATGGTGAGCAGATCGTTATCGGCAAAGCTGGTTACGCGGGCATACACCAAGCCGCTGTCCAGAACGCGATATTCAACCGGCAGTTCAAAACCGGTCAAGCCGCGATTGAACGAGGTCACGCTGAAGGACTGGGTTTCCTCAGTCGTCGCCAGCGTAGCGGTTGTTTCTTCGCCGCCGGGGTTCGTGTACGTCACTTCGACTTCATCGCCGATCGGGAAACGTACCGCATAGCGAAGCTGCTGCAAGCGCAGATTGTGTTCGGAGCTAAACGGCAGCGAGTACGGCTGTACCGCGCTCACGAATTCGTCAATCGGTGTACCGTTGAACGCGCTGATTGCCGCGCCCAATTCGATACCTTCTGCTTCGGCAGAGCCGCCGGGGGTGACATAGCGAACAATGATGCGACCATCATCCGTTTCGCCCAGCGCCAAACCGATGCCGCCGCTGATCGCGTTTTGGAAATCGGCATTCAGGGCGTCGGGGTCAGGGAATGCGCCGACATGACCGTCGGGGATCGCCCATGTGAAATCGCGGAGCGCGAACGCATACGCAACCGGATCGCTGTTCGCTTCGGCTTCTTCAAAGCGCGGGCGGAATTCGGCGGCGAGTTCGTCCCAGTCAAGACCCTTCAGTTCGGTGAAGGCATATTCTTCGCGGAATTTCTCGACCATCGCGTCGAATGCTTCGGTGTAGCTCATGCCGCTGAAGTCGTCCAGTTCCGATTCTTCCGGTTCGATCAGGTCAACGACCGGATTCGCCGAACGGTCGAACGTGAACGGATCGGTGTCCATATCGACCACCGTATAGCCCTGAGGCAGGGTGACGATCGGATCGTCTTCGGTGAACAGCATGCCGTCTTCGCCAAAACCAGACGGGAAACCCTGTGCATCATCTGCTGCATAAACCAGCAGTTTACCGCCGATGTATTCGAGATAATTTTCGGCATTACCGCTCACGCGGGTCGAAGCATATGCGCTCGACCAGCCGCCGCCGTACAGGTCACGTTCTTCGAGATACGGATCGCCCCACGTGTTGCTCCAGTAGGCGACGGCGTAAATCTGAACACCCTGTTCTTCTTCGCTGTCTTGATCAACGTCGCGGTAGGTTCCCTGTGGCTGAATCGGCAGTGAAAGGCTGTAGCTGAACGGGGAGGTATAGAAATCAGACGTGATCTGAGCCAGCACCTGCGACGATGGCGGCATCAGGAAGCCGGTATTGCGATCAACGAATCCTGCTTGATCTTCGAGGATGATGATCGGCTGTGCCACACCCGATGTGAAGAACGTGTTGGTGTACGTGACTTCACCTGTGATTGCGACTGCGCCGCCTTCGTCGTTTGTGACTTCGGCGGGGGGCGCGTCATCCTGAGCGGCAACCATCAGCAGCCCAAGCATCGCGACAGCGAACACTATCACAATGCGGGGAATGCGAAATGAAGGCTTCATCTGTTGAACTCTCCTGAATTCGTAATATTGACTTGCACCGAGAGGCTAGAGAGGAACACTATGGTGCTGATCAGAAGGGTAGCAGATTATCCCAACCTTTGCATGTCTATTTAGCATTGGTTAAGAATCTGTAGCTAATCAGCTATAAATGAGGTGTAACCGTGACGGGTGCTGAATAGCTTTATTCAGCACCCGTAAAATGAGCCAATTAATCGAGCAGTTTTAAGCGAGGGATTTTGACCGTCGGCGCGATCTGCTTGAGCAGGGTCGGGCGGCGGCGGTTGGTGTGCGGCGGCAGTTGGGCGTGCTGCCAAATTTCATCAGCGATATCCCAAACGGCGTTGGGTTTGGCGATGCGTGCGGCGGCTTCGGCGCGGCGGGCTAATCCGTTTGCGCCTTCGCGCAGCCAGCTTTCCGCCACATCAGCGACGAGCGTCGGACCGGGGGCATACACGCCCGCATTGTTCCTGACGACTAACTCAACATTACCCGTCTCTTGACCCGGAATCGCATCGTACAGGATCATCGGCAGCCGTGCGATACAGGCTTCGCTGATCGTTGCGGGTCCCGCTTTGGTGACCAGTACATTTGATGCCGCCATCAAGCGCGGCATGTTGGTCACATAGCCGTAAATATGCGTCGGTTGATTCCACTCCGACGACTCAAGTTTTTCGCGCAGCGCCTTATTTTTTCCGGCGATGATCACGATCTGGCATTTCAGCTTGCGATCATTGATGGCGCGGGCTGTTTTGAGCAGCGGTCCCATGCCTTCGCCGCCGCCGACGAGCAAGAAAGTTGGCAGATCAGGATGCCAGCCGAGTTCATGACGGATTTCGCTCCGGTCACCGAGATTTTCGGAGAAGCGCGGATGTACAGGTAATCCGGTGACGCGCACCGTGTCCTCTTTTAACCCTGCTTCGATCGCCGCATCATATGCTTCTTGCGTCGGTACAAGCGTCCGATTGGCGCGCACGTCGTACCAAAAGTTATGCGTCGAAGCGAGATCGGTTACGACGGTGAGGAAGGGCGGACGCCGTTCAAAGCGCGAGAGCGCTTGCAGCGAAACCCCGGTCAAAATCGAATGAACACACACGATCACATCGGCAGTGTTGACGCGAAACATCTTTTTAATGCCGCTTTCGGCAGTGATGTATATTCCCCGGGTCGCCAATTTTGCCCGCGATGGGGTATCGAGGAGTTTATAACCTGCGCCCCATGATGTGCGCGTGTAGTTGATCAACCACGGGTAGACTTCTGGCGCGTACTTGAAAGGAAACCCGGCGGCGCGAAAAGCATCGACCAGTGTGATATCAACCCGATCTCCGTAGCGCCTGATCAGCGCCTCGCGGATGGCTTCGGCTGCGGCACGATGACCACCCCCGGTATCGGACATCACAAACAAAATACGCTTCTTCTGTGGCATGACCTTTTCTCCGGTGATCAGCGTTAGTCCCCATTCGTTTCTAGACTGCGCGAAACTGGGAGGATCTGCTTGGCATTCTTGGCAAATTCACGACGTGGAAGGAGGATGCGTCGCGCGCATCCGACACACTGAAGCCCGATATCCGCTCCTACCCGCGTGACCGTCCATTCTAGACTGCCGCACGGGTGCGTTTTTCGCATCAGCACCCGATCGCCGATTTTAATGGGTGAATCCGGTTGGATCATATGTGAAATCCTATCGGTTGGCGATCCCTTCCAAGATACTACAACACCGCTCATGCCGGATAGAGGTGGGTCAGCATCACCCCAATTCTAAATTGTGTCATGTCAAGCGCATTCCTATTCGATTTACGGGGGTATTCACAGGGTGCGAGATGATATACTGAAAGGACGTTTGTTTGACGACCTTGACGTTTAATGGAGTCTCTCCGTTGATCTTTCAATCTTTAAGTGATCCCAATCTGCTGATCGCCAATCTGGTTGTGCTGCTCGTCGCCATGACCATTCATGAGTTCGCGCATAATTACGTCGGGTGGCGCATGGGCGATCCGACTCCCGCGCAGTTGGGGCGGCTGACGCTCAACCCATTTGTGCATATCCATTGGATCGGCTGGTTGATGTTCGCCATTATCGGATTCGGCATCTTGGGCAGCGCGCCGATTTCGCCGGATCGCATGCCGCGTGAAAACCGCCGCTGGCGCTGGTTGGCGGCAGTCGCGGCGGGTCCCGTCTCGAATTTGCTGCTGGCGATCGTGTTTGCGATCATCATCCGCTTGATCGGGGTGCTCAACGTGTTTGAGCTGCCGGATTTGCTCCAGTATTTGCTGCTGCAAATGGTCTACCTGAACGTGCTGCTGTTCGTGTTCAACTTGATCCCGCTGTTCCCGATCGACGGTTGGCAGATCGTGTATGCGCTGCTCCCGGCTGATCTGGCGTATGAATGGCGCAAGCATCAGCAGACCACCACGATCATTTTCTTCGGGCTGATCTTGCTCAGCTTTGTGAACCTGCCGGGAATACCTAATCTACTTGCCCTGATCATCGGGCAGCCGACCACCTCCATTTTCTACGCCCTGATCGGGTTCTGACGCAATGACGGCTGTCTACCGCTTGGGGCAAGGCTTGCGAGCGCTGGCGGCGCTCATCCTTCCTCTGCCGTTGGATACCACGTTAGCGGAGCGCTTCCTTACGCCGCAAGAGATGATCCTCTTTCGGCGTTTAAAACGTTCGGAGCAGCAGCATAGTTTGCGCGTGCTGCGCGCCGTGCTGACTCAAGCAGACGAAACCCCGCCCGCGCTGGCGGCGGCGGCGCTCCTGCATGATGTCGGCAAAACGCGCTATCCGGTTGGCTTGATCGGCAAAACGCTCCCTGTGTTGGTGAAAATAATTGCGCCGGAACGGATCACGCGCTGGAGCCAAGGCGATCCCGCCCATCCGCTGATCCGCCCGTTCATCACATACTGTCATCATCCGGCGTACAGCGGTGAACTTCTGCAAGCGGCGGGTTCAGACCCCGATGTCCTCTGGTTAGCCGCGCATCATGCCGAATCGCCGGACGGCTGGGGCGGGCATCCGCTGCTGCCTCTGTTGATCCGCTTACAAGCCGCCGATGATAAAAGCTGAACCTTTCTGTCACCCAACGCGCAAAGGATGCAGCGGTGAACTGCTTTTTCGCTTGACCATAAGTTCTGAGGTTTCAAGATGGCAAACACAATCGAAATTGGGATTTTGGGTGTAGGGCGAATCGGCGCATCGATTGGCTTGGCACTCAAGCGTTATAACGCGGGGAAAAATGTGCAGCAGCAGTTCCGCGTCACGGTTTACGATACATCGAATACACGGGTCACAGCCGCGAAAAGTCTCGGCGCATTTGACGCGCATGCCCGTTCACTTCATGATGCGGTACAGGATAAAGCGCTGATTGTGCTGGCGATCCCTTACGCTGATGCATTGGCGGCGTACCGCGAGATCGGCGCGGCGGCGCGCCCCGGTCAAGTCATCATGGATATAACACCGCTCAAGCGTCCCGCGCTTGAATGGGCGAAAAAACACCTTCCCGATGATGTTCATATGATCGGCGCTGCGCCGATTTTGAACCCCGCGTATTTGTTCGATGGGTTAGACGAAACCGAAAGCGCCCGCGCCGATCTGCTCGATAAGGGCGGGATGCTGATCATGCCGACCGTCAACAGCAACCCGGAAGCGATCGAACTCGTGACCGATCTATGCGCGTTGATCAAAGCGCCGGTGCGGTTTGCCGATCCGCTGGAATATGACACATGGGCGGCAGCGGTTGAAGGTCTGCCCGCCGCGCTTGGGCTTTCGGCGATGTATGCGCTCCTCCGCGCCGACAGTTGGTCGGATGCTCAAAAAGCCGCTAATCATCACTTTGGGCGCATGGTGCATCACTTGGTGGATACCCACCCCGATGATCTGCGCGATATGCTGCTCAACAACCGCGAAAGCGTCGTCCGTCAGCTTGACTCGATGATCGCGGCATTAGGCGGGCTGCGCGACGGCTTGGCGCAAAACAATAAGAGTATGGTCGAAGCCATCGTGACCGAAACCACCGAGGCGGCTCAAGAATGGATGGTGAAACGGCGCGACGGACGATGGGATAACCGGGAAGCGCCGCCGCCTATCGATCCCGGCGGCATCGCGGGAAATTTGCTGCTCGGCGGAACGCTTACCCGCCGGTTACGTGGTGATAAACGTGGCAAGCAGTAATTCATGATTTACACACGTTTTACAGCCCGTCCATACTAGGGTAACACTGCCTCCCTATTCTTGAGTTCAAGCACAAGTGTCGATCGTGTGAGACTTCGAATATGAGGAGGCAGATAATGCGTATGACTCGAATTACAGCGCTGGCAGCATCAGCGATCTTGAGCGTCAGTGTGCTTGGTGTGGTATCCGCGCAGCAGGAAAATCCGCGTATTCGCGGCGAACGTCCTTATATCGGCGTCGTCGTGGAGCGTTCTGAAGACGGTGTTCTCATCACCGAAGTGCTGGCAGATTCCCCCGCCGCCGAAGCCGGACTGCTTGCGGGCGATCTCGTCGTTTCCGTGAACGGCGTCTCCATTGCGGATCAAGCGGGCGTCATTGGCGCACTCCGCGATATGGAAATCGACATTGAAGTTGGATCGGTCATCACGTTAGATGTGGTGCGCGGTGGCGAAACGCTCACCTTATCCTTGACGCTGGCTGAACTCCCCGAAGGCATGGCGCGTGACCGCATGGAAATGCTGCGTGAACGTCTCGCTGAGCGCGGCGCACTTGGTCAACTTGTACAACGTCGTCTCGGCGTCTCATTCGAGATGACCGATGCAGGGCTTGAAGTTGTCGAAGTGCTTTCGGACTCCCGCGCCGCTGAAGTCGGACTTCAGACGGGTGACGTGATCACGGCGGTCGATGGCACGGCGATCAATCCCGACTCCACGCTGCGCGCCGCCCTGATGGATCATGCCCCCGGCGATACGGTGACATTCTCCGTTTTGCGGAATGGCGCGACGACCGAAATTACATGGGAAATCCCGACTTTGCGCGATGTGATCCCCCAATTGCGCGACATGCCCTTCCGTGAAGGACGGCGGTTTGGCGGCGCGGGGGCGCCTTTCGCAGACCCGACCGCGACCCCCGGCGCATAACCTGACAGCGAGATCGGGCAGGATCTCGCGCTCCCCGAAACGAGGCAGATTCCTTGAGGAGATTTCTTGAGGAATCTGCCTCTTCGTTTTCGGTGTCTACTCACTATAATCACCATTGGGTATGTCATCATAAACGGATGTTCCTCTATGACCCTCAAAGAAACACTTCTGCGCCGTCTGCACAACCGTGAAGCAGCAATCGGGATAGTCGGTTTAGGCTATGTCGGTTTGCCGCTGGCAGTTGAGTTCGCGGCGGTCGGTTTCACAGTCATCGGCATTGACGTGACACAGTCAAAAGTCGATTCGATCAATCGCGGCGAAAGCTATATTCCCGATATTCCCACCAGCCAGCTTAAACCGCTGGTCGAGTCTGGGAAACTGCGCGCCTCGTCAAACTATGCTGATCTCAGTCACGTGGACGCGATCAGTATTTGCGTGCCGACGCCGCTCCGCAAGACGAAAGACCCTGATATGTCCTTCGTAATCGATTCGGTCAATTCGGTTGCCGCAATCGCCCATGAAGGGATGCTCGTTGTGCTGGAAAGCACCACGTATCCCGGCACCACCAACGAAATCGTCGTCCCGAAGCTCGAAGAAAACGGGCTGAAGGTTGGCGAAACCGTGTTCGTAGCGTTCTCACCGGAACGGATCGATCCGGGTAACAAGCATTACGGCGTCAAAAATACGCCCAAAGTGGTCGGCGGTGTGACTCCGGCGTGTACGGAAGCGGTCGAAGCGTATTACGGCGCGGCAGTTGATACCGTCGTCACCGTGCAAAACCCGACAACCGCCGAAATGGTCAAACTGCTGGAAAACACTTTCCGCGCCGTCAATATTGCGATGGTCAACGAAATGGCGCTGATGTGCGATAAGCTCGGCGTCGATGTCTGGGAAGTGATCCGCGCCGCCAGCAGTAAGCCGTTTGGTTTCATGAGCTTTTATCCCGGTCCCGGCATTGGCGGACACTGCATTCCGGTTGACCCGCATTATCTCAGTTGGAAGCTCAAGACGTTGAATTACAACGCCCGCTTTATCGAACTCGCAAGCGAGGTCAATACCTCGATGCCGCTCTACGTGATCGAAAAAGTCGGGCATGCGCTCAACGACGACTACAAGCCGATTCGCGGCTCAAAAGTGGTTGTTTTGGGCGTGGCATACAAGCGCGATATCGACGATGTGCGCGAAAGTCCCGCGCTGGATGTGATCGGGCTGCTTCAGCACCGGGGCGCGAACGTCGTTTATCATGATCCGTATGTGCCGCAGTTCCGGGGCGAAGACAATCAGCCGATCCACAGCGTCCCGCTGACCGATGAACTGCTCGAAAGCGCCGACTGTGTGGTGATCGTCACCGATCACACCGTCTTTGATTATCAGAACATCGTTAACCGCAGCAAGCTCGTGATCGATACCCGTCATGCTACGGCAAAACTGAGCGGCAAGGCGCGAGTCGTCACGCTGTAACAAACTCGCTATAATTCCGCAAAGCAATCTAGCGCATGTTTACACGAGGGCGGGCTGACAAAGCTCGCCCTTGATGATGAGAGACGGGGGAATCGTCATAATGACCAACAGCGAAATGCCCTTTCATCTAAGCACGCTCAACATCGAAGCGCTTGACCTGCTGCGGTATTACGGGCGTGTCGATACCACTGCCAGTTATTCGACACAAGCCATCATGGATGGCGCGCACATGAGTGAACGCGCAGTCCGCAAAGGCGTTCGCCGTTTGATCAACAAGAAATTGTTGAACATGCCCGAAGCGGAAGTTTACAAGCTGACCGAACCCGGACGTTTAGCCGTTGCCGAATTGATGGAATGGGATATGGGCGCACCTTTCCGCCCTGCCTCGACCACACGCCGGATCGTGCGTCGTTTGGTGGTCGCTGCGCCGCGTCAAATTATGGTTGGCATGACAGCGCGGGTGCGTGTTGGTTTTGATGAACCCGATGATGAGGATGTGCTGCCCGATCCGGTGGATCTGCTCGTGCGGCTGACGGCGATCGATGGCGCGGCGGAAAATGTCACGGTCACAGAAAAAGCCTATCGTCTCACCAACGGGGTAGGGGCGCAGGTTTTCGAGGTGACAGGCGGCGCTTACACGTTGATTCGTGTGCGCGTGCAGGTGCTCCAACCCGATTTGTACGAAGAAGATGCCAACGGGCTGTACTTCGATCTCTCGGTCACAGATTCGCCGGACGCCATTTTATCGCCCGTCGCGTACAGCGCGTCGGTACAAATTCAAGTCAACTAACGTTTTTTGCTTTCCGGCGTCCACCCGAACGGTGTATCCTCCGGCAGCAGCTTGATCGGCGCGGAAATTTCGCTCGTGCCGAGCTGTGTTTCAAGCACAGACACGCTTTCCCCATGCCGCCGCTCGCGCGCCGTATTTTTGCGCCGCAGATCCGGCGCGTAATAGACCGATACGCCACCCGGTCGGCTGTCCAGCGCGATCCGCGCCGTTCCGCGCGCCAACACATCGATCGGAATCGGCACAATCCGGTTGAAACCCAACCACCACAGCGGCGGAAACCGCCCGATTAGCGAGACGATCCGGTTCAGCAGCGGACGCTGCCGCCCGCGTACATACACCAGCGGCGCACGGATGATCGACACATGCAGCCCGATCCGCTCCATATAAAGCTCGGCTTCGCGTTTTGCGCGCACATAATCATTGCTCACCCACGGCGCACGCGCGGCGCTGATCAGCATCATATGAGGTACGCCGCTGCTCACGCACATATTGGCAACATTCCGCGTCGAAACGATATTCAGCCATTCATACGTTAACCCCTGACGCGGTTCGGCTTTCATGCCGCCCACCGTATGAATCACCATATCGTGACCGCGCCCGCGCCCTTTCAAGCTGGCGGGTGTCCACACGTCCGCGACGATCACGCGGGCGCGTTGTGCCAATGCGCCGATTTTTTCTTCTACGCCGGGGCGTACCAGCAGCGTCACCTCTGCGCCTTCTGCCAGAAGTGCCGCCGCGATGTTATCGCCCAAAAACGTGCCGCCGCCTGTCACCAGAACACGACGCACCGGTGGAAAAGGTGTTGAAGCCATGCGTTTCCTAACTTGAGCCTATCGCGCAGTGTGCCGCCTGCGAAAATTTTCAGCAGCCAGCCAATAGATTGTACGCGGTTTGGTTTGACTGTGAAATATCACGCCGATTCCGGCAGTGGGTGAGTATGCAGCAGCAGATACCCGATGCTCTGCTCCAAACGATCCTCGTGTGCCTGAAATGCTGCCGCGACCGCTGCATACAGCGCTTGACGGGTGGAATCGGGCATTTCGCGATGTGCCGAAAACGTGCGAAGTTCTTCGAGATGCACCTCGCCGTTGATCGAAGCAGTCACACACGCGGGATAGAAGCGCGATTGCAGCGGCTCGAAGCCGCCGACACGCTCGAAAAACGCGCTGATCGAGCGCTGGATAAAATCCGCATCGACTTCGCTGGCAAGCGGATTTACCCAATCGGGCGCGATTTCGGCATACGCTGACGCAATTGCTTGATGCAGCGGGGTGTTCAGCCGTTCGGTTACGCTCCAAAACAGCGCCACCATGCCGCCGGGAATCAGCGCGTGCGCCACCTTCGGAATTCCGATCTCCGGCACGATCCAATGAAACGCCTCGGCACTGATCACGAGTTCGAACGGCTGCGCGGGCAGTTCCCAACTTTCAAACTCGTGTTGAATCACCTGTACGTTGGGGAAATCGCACAGCTTTTGCGCCGCCAACTGCGCCAGTCGTGCGCCCAATTCGACCGCTGTGATCGTGAAACCGCGTTCGGCAAACGAAATCGTCGCCTGTCCGCTGCCGCAGCCGATTTCCAGAATACGCCCACCCGCCGTCACGCCTGACAGCCTCACAATGTCGTCAATAAGCGCCGCCGGATACGTCAGCGCCGTAGCATCATAACGATCGGCTTGTTCCTCAAAAGTAATTCGTCTGGTTCGATCAATTCCTGCCATGATTGAATTTACTTTCGCCTGCATCCTGCCCGCTTAATTTCCTAGTTGTGCAAATCGCTCAATCTATGCATAATACGTAAATACTGTCATGGGCGTTCTTAAACCCGGACGAAATCCCATCTTATCATCCTTTCGGATGATGGGATGTTGTGGCGAAACGAACTCGCGCTCTGCATGGGCGATTGTGGATGAAGACTATCCTTTTTTGGTTGATGCGGCGTGTCGGCACTCGATCGACCACCGTCACCTGAAAAAATGCACCGGGCGGTGCCTTTATTGCCGCCCTATACGACGCGCCAAGTCAAAACCCGATCCCCACAAGACTCGCAGGGGTGAACGCTTACGCCGTGATTTCGTCACAGGGACGCGCGGCGATTTTTGCGTTCTCCAGAACGTATGTTCAGGTAGTGTGGCGGGCTTGATGGGTGTTATTACGGGGTTAGAGGTACAAAAGCGCAACAAGAAACGGGTCAATGTTTTTGTCGATGACGAGTTCGCTTTCAGCCTCTCGCTTGACGAAGCCGCCCGGTTGCGAAAAGGGCAGTCCTTGACCGACGCGGATGTTGCCGCGCTTCAAGGTGAAGATGCCGTGAAGCGCGCCGTTGATTCGGCGGCGCGTCTTTTGACGTCACGCCCGCGCAGTCTGCAAGAAATCCGCAAAAAACTCATCGAAAAAGAGACTCCCCCTCCTGTCATTGAAGCAGCCATCGCCAAACTCACCGCGTTGGGCTACATCGACGACCATGCTTTTGCAACCTTTTGGGCAGCGGAACGAAACGCGCATAAGCCGATCAGTCCGCAGGCGCTCCGTTACGAGCTTCGCCAGAAGGGAATTTCTGACGCGATCATTGGGGAAGTGCTGGCAACAATGAGTCCCGATGACTCGGCAGCCCGCGCCGCCCGCGGTCGAGCGCCCCGCTTGCGGGGATCAACCCGCCGCGAATTTCGAGAAAGCGTGAGCGGATTTTTACTGCGACGCGGCTTTGCATATGCCGTCGTCAAATCCACGATCACAGAATTGATCGAGGAACTGGAGACGGATGATCCGGCGTTTTTTGCCTCCGAAGACGGAGAGGAAACGCCAGATGACTTTGAATGAAAATGTTCTACCTAGTTCGCAATGATCCGTAACGACGGTAAACACAGAGACAGAGAGAAAGGAGAAGGTTGGGATCTCTCCCGCACAATGGAGACAAACCACCGCACCATTGATGGATATCCTCGTAACCTTGATTATCGCAGTCCTCGCGCTTGGGGTGGGCGCGGCGGGTGGCGCTTATTATCTGATCACCACCCAGAATCGACAGGGGAAGAATCGCCGCGAGGCGGCTGAAGCCGAAGCCGCTCGGATTATTCAACAGGCGAATGAAAAATCCGCTGCTGTAAGTAAAGAAGCGGACGACAAGATCAAAGCGCAGTTAGAAGAAATCAACGAAACTTCGCTGCGCCGCCGTCGTGATCTTGAAAAAGAAGACGAACGACTCCGCAGCCGCCGCGAAGACTTGGACAAGCGTTATGAACGCTTGGAGCAGCGCGAGCAGAACTTAAATAAACGTCAGAGCCGCCTTGATAAACAGCAGGCAGAACTGACGAAAGTAGACGAAGAATACAAGGCAGAACTTCAGCGCATCGCCAATATGACGATGGAAGAAGCGAAAGCCGAACTGCTTCTCGCGGCAGAAACAGATGCCCGCGCTGATATGGCGCGCATCATCCGCCAAGTGGAAGCCGAAGCGCACGAAATCGCCGATACGAAAGCGCGCGAAGTGATTTCGCTGGCAGTGCAGCGGCTCGCCAGTGAGCATGTGAGCGAAATCAGCGTGAGCGTGGTTCAGCTCCCCAGCGACGAAATGAAGGGGCGCATCATCGGTCGCAATGGGCGCAATATCCGCGCCTTTGAGCTTGCGGCGGGTGTTGATGTCGTCGTCGATGACACCCCCGAGGCGATCACGATCAGCAGTTTTGACCCGGTGCGGCGCGAAGTCGCGAAACGGGCGATGGCAAAACTCGTCGTTGATGGGCGTATTCACCCGGCACGTATCGAAAAGCTGGTCGAAGATG
>CALBRY010000408.1 GCA_937927665.1 uncultured Chloroflexota bacterium | reverse complement strand
CATACGCGCCTAATGTGAGCGTTTCACCGATCCGCAGTGTGCGCTGCGTCTCCTGTTGGAACAGTGTCGAGCCGATCACACCGATACCGATCACCGTGATTCCAAGATGCACGATAAATCCACCATAGCGGCGGCGGTTGCGCCCGAAGATATTAATCGTCGCGGCGGCGAAGTTTTCACCCGTGCTTTTACGGCGGGCAGTCGCGCCGCGCCATGTCTCATATACCGCGACCACGCCCGCAAACAGCACCACACCATAGCCGAGCAGCGCTCCGGCGGCGGTCGTCCCGGTCAGGAAAATGATCACCAGCGCGATGATCGTCACTGCAAGCGGGATCATCAGCGCCCGCGCCAAACGGCTGATGCTGATCGCACCCCACGCGGAAAGCGGGGCGACACCCATCAAGATATACATGATGATGAACAGCGGCGGGGTAGCCTGCTGGAAATATTCCGTGCCGATCGTGATGTCCGTTCCGGCGAACAATTCCGCCGAAATTGGCGCGCCGAAGCTGCCCCAGAAGATCAAAACCGCTAATGCGACGAACACGATATTGTTGGCGATAAACAGCGCTTCACGGCTGACCACGCCGACGATGATCCGATCATCTTTCAACTGTCCGCGCCGCTGACGCACCACGATCAGCACCACGCCGATCAGCGTCATTGATGCCCAGAAGAAGAACATCGGGTAACCAATTTCGCTCTGCGCGAAGCTGTGTACGCTGTCGATCAAGCCGGATCGGGTGGCGAATGTCCCGAATAACACTGCGCTGAATGTGAAGATCACCAGCACCATATTCCAGACTTTCAGCACGCCGCGCTTTTCTTGAATCATCACACTATGCAAGAATGCCGTGCCGATCAGCCACGGCAGAAATGCCGCATTTTCGACCGGATCCCATCCCCAGTAGCCGCCCCATCCGAGAACGTCATACGCCCAGCGCCCGCCGAGGATGAGTCCGAGACTGAGGAACAACCATGCCGCGAGTGTCCATCGGCGTGTCGCTTTGATCCAATTTGTCGATAAATCACCTGATGCCAGCGCCGCCATCGCAAACGCGAAGGGAATCACGAAACCGACGAATCCGAGATACAGCATCGGCGGGTGGATGATCATGCCGAAATGCCGCAGCAGCGGATTTAAACCCTGTGCGGTTTCCGCCAGTCGCGTCGGTGAAGGCATGAGCATTCCAGCGGGCTGCAAAACCGCCTCGCCAACTTCACCCATCGGCGTCACCCAGTAGCGCGGGAACGGGTTTTCGAGAAACAATACCAGCCCGACGAAGAACGCCAGAGTCGCCATCGTGTATGCTGTCACATACGGCATCAAGCGGCGGTGTTCGCGCCAGTTGATCAAGATCGCCGCGAATGCGAACGCGCTCATCAACAGACACCAGAATAGAATCGATCCCTGCTGCGATCCCCATAACGCGGTGAATCGAAACAGCGCGGGCGTGCTGGGATCACTGGTTTGCCACACATAGCTGATTTGATATTGTTCGGTCAGCAGCGCGACGAGTAAGCAGAACGAGGCGAACAGGAGCAGGGGGAAGGTGAGGAGTGCTGCATTGCGTCCACTTCTGATCAACCGGTCATCGGTTCGGCGCGCCCCAAGCAGCGACGCACCGATCGCGTAAACCGCCGCGCCGAACGTGAGAATCAGCGCAAGCGTACCCAATTCGGAGAGCATGATCGATTATGCGCCTTCCCCAACTACTCCTTCTTCGAGCAGGGTTTCCGGCATGCCTTCGATAAACCGCGTCGGGCATTTCAAGTTGAGTTCGGTCACATGGAAAACGCCGTTCGCATCCAATGTGCCTGTCATGATCGCTTGTGCTTCATGGCGCAGCAGATCAGGCTTAACCTGATTTTCGACGCGCACCTGCATCCGCGCCGCCGCCGGGTCATTGACCGCTAAATGCAGCGCTTCGCCCAGTTCCGGCGAATCCGAATCGACATCCGCCACAACGAACCGAATAATCAAGTTTTCGCTGTCATACTGGATTGTGTCGCCGATCACCGCACCCGTCACGCGGACAGCTTGACCGACATACTGCGGATCGGAGACGAGATCATCTACGGTGATGAAGTAGCGTGCGCCGCTCAATGTGCCGCTGATGAGCAAGAATGCTACCGCGCCAAGGATCAGCGCGCCGCCAATCATAAACTTGAGCTTTTCGCTGCTGGAAGTACGCGGCAGATCCGCAGCAGCGGGTTTTTCCCAATGCGTCAACTGTGTCATGGGTGGGACTCCTGAACTTTCCCAACAATAACGATGTATAGACCCCCCGGTATTATAACCGATGCTTACGGATCAGTTACAAGAGAGTAACCCCGCCGTAAGTATAGGTTTCCCCCAAATATCGGGTAAGTTTTCTTCATGCCGTGCTATTTGCGTTTTCCCAACAGCCCATCGCGCAGCATTACAAAGCCGACCACGCTGGCAACCGCCGCCCCACCGATCAGAATGACCGCAAGTGCCGCTCCTTGTGCGCTTTCCGGTTCGGCTTCGACCGCCGCTACGTCGGTATTACTGCTGTCTGCTGCTACAACATCTTCGGTCACTTCAGTCGTTTCGGCGGTCGGTTCGGGGGTGGCTTCCTGCGCGAACGCGGGGAATGCGACAAACACGATCACGAGAAGAATCAATGCGATCAACGCAAATCGTTTCATAGGAGGATGCGCTCCTGCTGTGGGTGATGGGCTTCACAAAGTCATGCGGGTATTGTACCGCATCGTGCCGCGATTGGAGAGATAAAAAAAGGCATGGCGTTGTCTGCCATGCCTCTCTTTAATGCGCGGGTTCGCTTACTGCGCGGGTTGATCTTGACTCTGGAGATAGGCGATCAAGTCCGCAAGGTCTTGATAGGTGAGTTGAGCGCCGAAGGTAGTCGGCATCACCGGACCGTAGGGCGGCACCAGATAATCATGCGGCAGCACGATACTGAATGCGAGGTATGCCTCGCCGGTTTGTTCAGGCAGCAGCGCTTGAATCGCCGGGTCTTGCAGGCGGACTTCCTGAACACGCGACCATGTGCCTTCGGTTGGCGGTGCGATCACCGCGTTGCCGTGACAGCCGAGGCAGCCGAGCGCGCCTTGATACAAGGTCAAGCCGTTCTGGGGATCGCCCTGGAAGCCGGGCAGTTCTGCCACGATCGCCGCGACATCCGTGCCGATTGTTTCTACACCGCTCGAAACAACGGTCGCCGGGTCAACCGGGCGGATCGGGAACTGATTAACGGCGAGCAGGTCTTCGACCGTCCAATCTTCGCCCTTATCCCAGTTGAGGATGTAATTCACGATGTCCTGACCTTCGTCGGGGCGCAGCGGACCGCCGCCCGTCTGAATCCATGCCGCCATCGGCAGACCCCAATAGCTTGAGCTTGAGGGGCGACCGTGAACCAGCGTGGTATAGACGAAGTTGTACAGCGTGCTCGCCCAACCGAGATTGGTCATGCGGCTTGGCGTTTCAGGATCGTAGAAGCCGGGCTTGGTCGAAACTGCGGCGAGCTGCTGCGCGAGCGCGGCACGTTCCGCTTGTAATTCCGTCAAGCGCGCTTGAATTTCCGTGCGGCGTTCTTCGGTCGTGTTCGGGTTGTTGAGTTCCGATTCCAAGTTGCTGGTTTCGCGGTCAATCGCCCCGTAGAAATCATGACCGAACAGATACGGACTGTTCAGCGCGGGTGCGCGACCGACAACACCGCGCCCATCCGTGCCGTGACATTCCGTACAGTTGGTCGAAAACAGCGCCGCGCCGCGTTCAATTGAGCGGGCGAGGTACTGCTGCTCGAACGATGCCATGCGCCCCGGTTCATTGATGGCGATCCAACCGATGATCGCCATCATTGCCAGGAACGCCACCGTACCCGCAATGATACGGTGTTCGATCTTTTTGAAGATGAGTCCCTGAAGGTTCATGTTTATCACGTTCCCGGTGCCGCGAAATACTGCGAGTCGCGATGGATAAAGATGTGCTGCGCGTTCAAACGCGGAATCGGGTTGCCGTTTTCATCTAGACGAAGGATCGGTTCGCCGTCTTCGCCGTACACAACCTTACCACCTTCAACGACCACATCTTGCCAGTAGATGAACACATCAATACGCTTCAGACCATCTTGCACTTCGGTGATGATGACGCCGCCCCAACCGTTGTGGAGTTCGTCCTCATTCAGCTCGATTTCGTGAGCGAATTCTTCCATCACTGCACGCAGTTCCGGCGCACTATCCGGCGAAGCGACGAAGTTCATGTCGGTTAGCGGAAGGTGCTGTGTTTCCATGTAACGGCGAATATCTTCGTCGAGCGTTCCGGCAGGTGCAATACCTTCGGTATTCATAAAGCGCGGGATGCCTGCCGCAAGTTCCATATCGAGTTCTGCGTTCAGTGCTGCAACAGCCGATGCGCCTTCGCGGGAGTCTTCGACCGCGAATTCGCGACTGCTGTACAAGCCGGGAACGAGTTCTTCATACGGAACAGGGCGGAGGATACCCATATGATTGTGCGCGGGTTCCATCGTCAGGTGATGCATGATGGTCACGTCCGCCGAATTGACGACGCCGAATTCCGATAAGCCCATGTAGCTGAAGATCACCAGCATCGACATGATCGCGAAGCCGACCGTTAGCTGAATGCGACGGTGCGCCCAGCGGCGGCTCGGAGCGGTATCGACATAGGGCCATACGAACAGGAAGACGAGGAAGACGGTGGGGAAGATAATGCCCCACAGCACCTTATCACCCAGTTTGAGCGCGCCTTGAATCCACAAGAAATACCACGGCGCTGTCGTGCCGAGCGGTGTCACTTGCGGGTTGGCGTGATTTTCAAGCGGCGCGTGGAAGAACCATGTCACCAGCACGATCAAGATCAGCGATGTGATGCCGATCCACATGACTTCACTGCTCAGGATATCGGGGATGAAGTACACGCGCTTATCAAGCGGAACACGCTTGGCGGTGTCTTCGCCGATGTTCTCTTCTTTGGGCGGCAGGCTGTGACCATGCAGGATCACTTTGTAATAGTGAACGCCCGTAAAAACGAACAGGAGTGCCGGAACGAGCAATACATGGAGCAGGTAGAAACGGAGCAAACCGTTAGCGCCGATGTCCGGACCGCCGCGCAGCAGCAGGTTCAGGTTTGTACCGACGATTTCCGGCGGCGCAGCTTCAACCATTGACGCACCAATCGTCACCGCCCACAGCGCGAGTTGGTCCCACGGCAGGAGATAACCACTGAAGGAGAGGAAGTACGTGAGGATGACCAGTACAACGCCGCTTGCCCACGTAAACTGACGCGGTTTCTTATAACTCGCTGTCAGGAACGTTCTTAACATATGCAGCGTGACTATCAAGACCATCGCTTCCGCGCCGAGACGGTGCAGGTCGCGCATGAACTGACCGAGTGGAACATTCGCCATGATGGCGAGCATGTTCGAATAGGCGACTTCCGGCGAGGGTGTATACCACACCATCAACAGCATACCGGTGATCGTCTCAAAAAAGACGAAATACGTCGAGAGCCAGCCGAGACGGAATTCGGGATAAATGCCCGTTACCGACCGATGGAAGTAGCTCGGACGCATATGCAGCCAGAAACCATCCGCATGCGGTTGCAAACGGGGATTTGGCTTGCGGGAGGGGGCGTCGCCGCGCAGCGCCTCGCGGATGTCCTGAAGGTTCATCCCTGCGCTGGCGCGTTCTACGATCTCGTTCACCCCTTCAAAAACGGCGCGTTTTAAGCCTTTTTCCTTGATGTCGTCTAAAAACGACGGAAATGGGAGGACGGACATCCGTTACTCTCCTGCCTCTCTCCTTGATACGAACAGCTTTAACTCAAAGCTGTATTCTACCCGATATTCTTGTTAAACCTTGCCGTTGCGTTTAATTCGTCGTCCGGTATTTACGGCAACACCCGTCACGGTACGCCCTTCCAACGGAATCGGATCGCCCACACCATTAGATGTGGCAGACGTTCCATCGGTGAAAGAAACCGTCGTCTCGAAGCGATCCATACTGCGCGGAGCAGGTCCTTCAATATACAAGCCGTCGAGTTCAAATTTTGAACCGTGACACGGGCATTCGAAACGGTGATTAGAAAGCGACCATTTCGGCAGGCATCCAAGATGCGTGCAAACCCCATACAGCACGATCAGCTCGTTGTTCGCCGTGTGCGAAACCCAAAAACGACCTTCTGGTACAGAGGTCGGTGCGCCGTTCGGCTGAGGAACGCGCGCGGCAGTCAGGTTGAACACACCGCCGAACGTGCCTTCCTTAAAGCGAGGCAGCGCAAACCAGATTAACGCCGCGCCGGAACCACCCAGAAGCATCGCCATCGACGCTCCCCAAATGTAATAGAGGAACTCGCGGCGGGTGGGCGCAAGAACTTCCAACCCTAATTCACTTTTTGGCTGTGGTGCGGCGGTCACCCGGGTTTTGGGTTCGTTAGAGACGACACTAGCCATGAACACCTCCTAAATGCTCGCCAAGATACCCCGAAGTGCCAAGAGTATAGCACAGAACTCTCTCTAAGAAAGAGGGTTACTAAGATATTCGGTTCATGGCGAAATGTCTTTGTAAAATGTATCACAAGCGTACCGGACTGTCAAAAATTGGGGTGTGATTGCAAGGGGACGATCGGCGCGTCATAATTCGCATTTATGAGCATTCAACAGGTTGGCGGGATCAAAACAACATGGATGAATATCCTCCATCCGAGCGAAAGGGATGTCGAGGCGCTTCGACGCATCTACCCCTATATTCATCCGCTGAACCTTGAAGATATCCTCAGCGCCAACGAGCGCCCAAAGCTGGATACCGCCGACGATTACGTGTTTATCGTGATGCACTTTCCTGTATGGGATGAAAAGCTGCGGCTTTCGCGTCAAGGGGAGGTTGAAATCCTTGTCGGGCGCGGCTATCTGGTCACGATCCATGATGGCAACCTAAAGCCGCTCGTCAAGCTGTACGATCAATGCTTGAATGATCCGAATCAGGTCGGGATGTTTCTCAATGGCGGCGCTGCCCATGCGCTGTATTTCCTGCTCGACCGGCTTGTGGATTATGTCTTTCCGATTTTGAGGCGCGTCGATAACAATATCCGCAGTGTTGAGGAGACGATTTTTACGGCGGATGCGCCGCACGTTATTCGAGAAATCGCCATCTTACGTCGTGACATCATCGCGCTGCGGCGGATCGTCCGCCAGCAGATTCCGATCTTGCAAGAACTGGAGCATTTGGAGCATCCGGTTATTCAGGAAGATTTGGAAGATTATTTCGGCGATCTTGTCGATCATCTCACCCGCGCACGCGATATTCTCGATGAGAGCTACGAAATCATCGTCGGCTTAAGCGAAACCGCCGATACGCTCGTCAGTCACCGCATTAATGCGGTGATGCGCGTCCTGACCGTGATTTCTGTGATCATGCTGCCCTTGACGCTCATCAGCGGCATCTACGGGATGAATATCTCGCTACCGTTTTCTGAACATCCGAGTGCGTTCGTATTTGTCATCGGCGCGATGATATCCGTCGCTATCCTTATGTTAATCTTTTTCCGAAGTCGAAAGTGGTTATGACACAGCGTTTACCCCCCGTCACCATGGTCGAGACGGATGAGCGCCTAAAACAAGCCGCCGAAGTGATGGCGCAAGAGGCTATGCTCGCCGTAGATACCGAATCAAACAGCCTGTATGCCTACCGCGAGCGTGTCTGCTTAATCCAGATTTCTACACGGCAGCAGGATTTCATCATTGACCCGCTGGTGGTGCGTGATATGTCACCGCTTGCGCCGTTGTTCGCCAGCGAATCGATCGAGAAGGTGTTTCACGCGGCAACCTATGACGTGATGACGATGAAGCGCGATTTTAGCTTCACCTTCCGCAATCTTTTCGATACCATGATCGCGGCGCGTATTTGCGGCTATCGTGCCATCGGGTTGAATAATCTCGTCAACGACATCATCGGCATTCAGTTGGATAAGAGCCACCAGCGTGATGATTGGGGCATGCGTCCGCTTTCGCGCGATAGCCTGCTGTACGCGCAAACGGACACCTATTATCTGCCCGCTATCCGCGACCATTTCGCGCAGTTGTTCACCGAGCGCAATCTGTGGCGCGAAGTCCGCGAAACCTTCGACGAGTTGAATCGTCTGCCCGCCGCCCATCATGTTTTTGATCCTGAAGGATACTGGCGGCTTGGCAAACCGAGTCAGCTTCGCGCCCGCCCGATGGCGATTTTGCGTGAGCTTTATCTCTGGCGCGAAAACACCGCCCGCCGCATTGATCTGCCGCCGTTCAAGATTTTGCAAGATAAGGTGCTGGTCGCAATCGCGCAAACGTCACCCGCAACAATGGAGCAGTTGAGCCATGTGGACGGCATGACGCCGGGATTACAGCGGCGCTTCGGGGCAGAGGTGCTGAAAACGGTCGAACGTGGACGCCATGCAGAACTTCCAACGCCGCCGCCCATTGAACCGCCCGCCGATCCGTTTGTGGTGGAGGTCTATACCGCGCTCCGCGAATGGCGCAAACACCGTGCCGAATCGCGCGGAGTCGAAGCGGATGTGATTTTGGCGCGCGAGGCGCTGTGGGCGCTGGCGGAGCATATGCCTGTGACCCTCGAAGACCTCGACGCGATCCCCAGCTTGGGCGAATGGCGCAAGCAGACGTATGGCGAAGAACTGCTCGGTGTGTTGGCGCGCTTCAAGAAACCGGAGAACTAGCCATCACAGCGCGAGGAGATTCGCCCATTCCTTTATATAGTTGAGGACAGTTTGAATGCCCGGCAAATCGCCGTTTGAAGATGAATATCGCGCGAGTTTGCGCGCACATTGGAAATACGTCATCCGTCAGGGCGATAAGCGCACCGAGCGCACGCTTCGTCATGTGATGAAACAACTCGGTTTCCGCGAAGACGAGCTAACACAACTGACGCTCGCCGCTACCGCCCATGTTGATGACATGCCGGATGGTTTCGCGCCTGATCCTGCGATGATCGAACAGATTGCCGCGCTCGGCAAGATCGCCGCCGCGAACGAAGCCGCTGTCAATCCCGGCGGCGTGCTTGGCGACGGTGAACCACTCCCGCCGGAAGAAGCCGCGCTCGATTTGCATACCGCGCACCGCCACGAACACGCCCTTGATCCCGAAGCGATCGAAGCGGAAGCAGACTCCGCCGAAAACGAGCCTGACGAACCCGCCGAAGACGCTCCGACGCAGTTATCGTTCTTTTAGGCAGCCATGAGTGATCTTGATTTCATGCGGCTGGCGATTGCCGAAGCCGAAAAAGCGCTCGTCAGCCGTGATGTGCCAATTGGCGCGATCGCTGTCTATCAAGGAAGCGTGATCGGCACGGGATATAACCGACGCGAGGCTGATCTTGATCCGACCGCGCACGCCGAAATGCTGGCGATCCGGCAGGCGGCGGCGCATTTGCACACATGGCGGCTCGATGGTGTGACACTCTACTGCACACTGGAACCGTGCGCGATGTGTGCCGGGGCGATGGTGTTGGCGCGGCTGCCTCGGCTCGTTTATGCCGCTATCGATCCGAAAGCGGGGGCGGCGGGCAGCATCGTCGATATCTGCCGCCATGACAAACTGAATCACCGGATCGATGTGCAAGGCGGATTGATGGCAGATGAAGCCGGGGAGCAGTTGAAACGATTCTTTCGAGGGCTGCGCCGTTAGGTGTCGTGCGGTACTGAAAATTTCGGGATTTACGCGGCGTGTTCATGCGGTATAATCTTTGGCGATGGAGAGGTGGCAGAGTGGTTGAATGTGCTCGTCTCGAAAATGAGTATACCCTTGCGGGTATCGAGGGTTCGAATCCCTCCCTCTCCGCTCCCGAACAGGTGACACCCGCTCACCTGTTTTTGTTTCCCCAAGCGAGAGGAGCTTCACCCAATGAGCGCCGCGCAAATCACCGCTATGCGTGCCGATAAGGATCGATTTTTCAAGACGCATCCGCAATCTCCACTTTCAGAAGCACAGCAGGCGCTTTTCAGCCGCCTTGAATACTACGATTACAACCCTGCGCTTGATCTCAACGTGACGGTTGAACGATTCGCAGACGATGACGTGATGACCATCGAAACGACGACAGGCGAAATCCGCCGCTATCGTCGTTATGGGCGCTTCGCGTTTGATGTCGATGGCGAAACTGTGCAGTTGACGATCTTCGAAACGCCGCACGGATTTTTTCTTCCCTTTACTGATGCGAACGTGAATAAAGAGACTTACGGCGGCGGACGCTATATCGATCCTGAACAGATTGACGAGAACACATTCGCGGTCGATTTCAATGTGGCGTATAACCCATACTGTGCTTACGATGAACCGTCCGCGCTTGCTTCCCGCGAAGGGCGCGAACCTGTTCAATGGAGCTGCCCGCTGACGCCGTTTGAAAACCGTCTCAAGGTGGCAGTACGCGCCGGAGAAAAGCTCCCGTTGGGTGAGTGGGTGAGTACACGACAGGACTAACCGAGATGATGCGTCGATTGCCCGGTGCGCTGTTGATCGTTGGAACACTTCTCGCCGCATGCAGCCCATCAGCGATGCCGGAAGGGGAGTTGGCGACGGCTGAGGCAACGGCTGAGGCTACAAGCGAACCGGAAATCAATGTTTCGATTCTGCCGGGAGATGCGGACGTCAATCCGCCCGATCCGATCACACTGCGTATCTGGCTGCCAGAACCGCTTGCACCCGTCGATCGAGAAGATGCCGCCGAACTCCTCTCTGAATTGATCAGCGGATTTTTGGCGCAAAATCCCGGACTAAGCATCGATCTTCGCCTCAAGCGTCCCGGTGATGAAGGTGGTGTACTGGAAACTATCCGCAGCGCCAGCGCGGTCGCACCGGATGCACTCCCCGATGTGACACTGCTCCGCCGCGCCGATCTAGTCACGGCGGCAGAAGGCGGCTATCTGGAGCCAATGCAAGACGCTGCTATTCTCGCGCTGCTTGATGGAATGCCTACCGCTGGAATTCATCTCGGACGGGTAGACGATCAAACGTTTGGCATTCCCTACGCCCTCGATTTATGGCATACGGCATATGCGGCTGAACTGATTGAAAGCACGGCATTGATCGACACGATCGCCGGGGCAGGAATTCCGTTCGTTTTTCCCGCCAACCGTCCCGCTCCCGCAATGGAACTCCTCATCGCGCAGGTGATCAGCGCGGACGGGGTATTCGGCGCGGATGGGTTAATCAGCATTGATCGGAACGCGCTCACGCGCTTGTTTAGCTTTTATGCAGAAGGCGCGCGGGCGGGGTGGATTTCGCCGAATGTATTGACATATGCCGACCCATCGGCATACGCGGATATGCTGCTCTCGCAAGAGGCGATCGGCGTGGTGAACGCGCACACCTATCAAGAGTGGGTCGCGAGAGGATCACGGTTGTCTGCCGGGGAATTACCAACGCTCGATGGAACGCCTAGCACAGTAGTCGATGGGTGGGTGTGGGTGATGGTGACAGGCGATGCTGATCGTCAAGCCGCAGTCGTACGCTTGATCAGTTGGATGATGGAAATCCATCGGCAGAACGAATACACCGAACTGCTGTACTTCCTACCTTCCTCACGGAGCGCGCTTGCACTGCGCGAAGATGCAGTCTATGTCGCGTTGATCGAGTCGTTGTGGGCAAACGCGACTGTACCGCTTGGTTCGGGAAGTCCTGCCGGGCGGGCGCTGCAAACCGCCTTGATCGATGTGATCAATCAAGGCTTGAGCGCAGAAGCCGCCGCGCGCGAAGTCCTGCTTTTGGCGGGCAGCGGTTAGCTATCTGCCGACCGATGCAACGCCCACCGTTGCCAGCGCCGCGCGAATATCATTCAAAGTGAGCGGTTTAACAAGATATCCCGATGCACCGACCGCTTGCGCTTCAGCGATCAAGGGGGGAGCGGTTGCGCTGATCATAAAGATCGGCGTGCGCTCCGTTCGCGGATTAGCGCGCAGATTGCGGCATACCTGTAATCCGTTGACATCGGGAAGCATGATGTCGAGCAGAATCGCGTCCGGTTCAAGATATCCAAGTGTTTGAACAGCTTGCATGGCGGTGGTTGCGCCGACTGCCTCATGACCCATGATCTTGAGGAGCGCAGTCAGCATTTGTACCGTCATGACTTCATCATCAATGATTAGAATCGTTGCCATACGCGTTCATCCACCCGTAGTTTATCCCGTTGATCGTTCATAAAGTCGGTAGCGCTTATAGACCTTCCCTCCGAAATTATCCACGATCCCAACCATGTCCTTGTTCGTTTCCAACACCCAACCGGAGTCACTGAAGGGATAAGGAGTATCCATTACGATGGTTCGAAGCAGATGATAATACATCGTCGCATCGACCCCTTTGTTCCGGTATTCTGCCCTAACACCCATCAGCGGAACACGGCTCCACGTGATGACTGGCTTGACCTTCCAATAGTAAAGTGCGCGCAGCAGCGAGATGATTTCCGGTGTTCCGGGGCGGGCATACGCCTTATGGAGCACCTGATTAAAGTCAGGAATGCCTAGAATAAACCCGGCTGGCTGATCATTGACATAGGCGAAATAGACTAGTCGCGGATCAAGGAACGTGGAAAGCGATTCGATCATGCCGTTCAGCTCACG
>CALBRY010000407.1 GCA_937927665.1 uncultured Chloroflexota bacterium | reverse complement strand
TTTGAACAATAAGCCTATGGTTGGCGTTTGACCAACCTTCTCGTCAAACCGATCTGAAGGCGCTAAATCTTGAAAACCGCGAAAATCTGTTTGAAGCGCGTCAA
This sequence comes from uncultured Chloroflexota bacterium, assembly GCA_937927665.1. Taxonomy (GTDB): domain Bacteria; phylum Chloroflexota; class Anaerolineae; order Aggregatilineales; family Phototrophicaceae; genus Flexifilum. The sequence continues at coordinate 2,304 of CALBRY010000407.1, read as the reverse complement.
TCAGTGGCTTCGCATCGAACCCGATGAAGCATTCGTCCTCGATCAATCGCCCCGCCACACGCAGCGCCAAGGGTAAGCCTTCTAGAGTCAAAACGAGATCCGCCAACTCTGATGAATAGAGCTGCATGGCGTATGGCGCGAACGCGCGCAGAACCTCAAACGACTGTTCCGGGGTCAGTACGGGCAGGATATAGACATTCCGAGGAACTTCCGCCAGCCGATACGCAAGATCAGTGAAGCGTGTAGCAAACAACAGTGTTGTCTGATCGCTGCCAAGTCGTTTGAAATAGCCGCCCTGCGTTTCATCCCAAACGTCGTCAATCACTAACAGTACGCGCCTGTTTTGCAGGGCAAGACGCATCTGTGCGACGACATCCTCCAAGTTTTGCAGCACCTCAATGTGAACTGCGCCAATTTGACGCGCCCAGTTGCGCAGGGCTTGCAGCACATCACCTTGAGGACCAAGACTCGTCCACAAAATACCGTCGGGGTAGAGTGCATCCAGTCGTCCCTGCTCATCGTAGACCAGACGATTGATGAGTGTGGTTTTGCCCACCCCGGGCCAACCTCGAATGACGGTCAACGCGTCGCGACCAGCGTCGTTATCCACGCCAAGGCGGTAATGAAGCGCCGCCAGATCGTTGTCTCGACCGATGAACACCTGCGGATAAATCGGCTTCAGAAAATCCCGATCTTTGCGCAAGTCATCGACGCCGATTTCGCTGTGCGCGTAGGGTTTCCATGCAGCACGATAATCCTGTTCGCTGAAAAATCCCTTTAAGGTCTTGAAGTCAGCCAGCGAAATCCGCGCAAGACTGAAGAGCTGGAATGCTTCATGGACGGTGCAGCGCTGTTCCGGCGACACTTCGTTCGTTAGAACATCAATCAGCGCCAGCAGTTCTTCCAAGTCGTAATGAGGATTTTCAGACGTTTCTTTTCCCCGAAACTTTCGATTGAAGCGATCAATGTCGTAGTTCCACTTTAATTTATCAGACATCAACTCACGAATTTGGGCGTATTTAAGCTTACTGCGATCCGCCATCACCGTGACAAGGCGTGCAATCTGTTCAACGTGCGTTATTTCGCCTGCATTGTGCGACATTCAGCATATTCCTCAGCAGTATCAGAATGGTGAACTGTTGTGAACCTAGAATTGTCGTTATTAACCCTTAAAACCTTCAGGAAAAAATGCGAATAGTTTCCACACCTGTGCATTCCGTATTGTGGCATTCTGTAGCTAGGTGCTCGCTTACATAACAGAGCATCAATCGACCACAAGTAGAACAGGATATAGCAATGATACACCCCACCATTCGTGACCGCCCTGCTGGTGCTAGCCGGGTGTATTCCCAGTAGGACGCACCGCCAAGTAGCTGACCTACTGGAAACACACTTTGCCGATCCCTACCGGGCGAGTGCCGGTTGGTGTTTCCATGCTAACCACCTCGCGCTGCTGAGTCAACTCATACCGCAATTTGATAACCAGAGAGCGAGAAATCACCATGACGAAAATCGTCAAGGCTTGCTTCGTGCTGCTTGCCGCCATGATCTTGATCACCAGCACCCCGACCATCACTTACGCATGTGACGTCACGTTACCGACGTGCCCGTGCCCCACCTGCTAAGGCATAGCCATTAGCAGTGATGGGGGAGGCACATGTGCCTCCCCCACAGCCTGCGCTGGCGCGAGTTATGGCTTTGCGAACTGCTCTAAAAAGGCGTCGGCGATGCAGTAGCGCGTTAGTTCAGGGAAATGATCGAATTCTTGCTGGAACACTGCTTCCGCCTTCTTGAGATAACGACCGGCGCTTTCCTCCGGCAGTTCAAAGAACGGAATGTTGTTGATCGGCAGCGTCCGCATCAGATCATCAACGACAATCAGTGCCGAGGATACCTGTTTATCCCCCACCGGGAACGTCTTTAACAAACTGCTCAGAACCAGCCCGTACAGCGCGTGAGCAGCGTGTTTCAAAGAGATGTTAGGGAGCAGCAGCGCTTTCAAGAAACTTGAATGGGCTGAATCATACTGCTCAATCCGTAGATAGGCTTTCCCCAAAGCGGTGAAGACACGCGGCTTGATCACTTCCAAATGATTATCTTCAACCTCGATGAGCGCCTGACGCAGCAACCGGAAGGCGTCGGCGTGCAAAAACTGCGCGGATGCCAGCGTACCTTGATTGCAGTGGATTTCCGCCAGCAGCCACGGGTGTTGAATGTGTTCCGCGATGGCGCGTGCCTGCATAAAGCTGCCATGCGCCGCCGCGTAATCTCGCAAAAAGAAGTAAGCGACCCCTAAATTGATAT
>CALBRY010000406.1 GCA_937927665.1 uncultured Chloroflexota bacterium | reverse complement strand
GGTCAAGGAGATCAAACATTCCGGGCGCTTGAAAACCACACAGCTTGGCGGGTTTGCGTGGAACGCGGTCGAAAATGAGGGTGTGACCGTTCGCACGTTTGACGATAAGCGGATTCGCGGGACGGTTGTTCCGGTTAACCCGTCCACCCATGTGAATCCCAATTTGCGGACGATGACCCGCGACGCCGATAACATGGAAATCCGGCTCGATGTGAAGGTCTTCAACGAGCGGGATACACGGGCGCTCGGTATCGAAGTCGGGGATTTTGTGTTTCTCGATCCGCGTGTTGAAGTGACGGATACCGGATTCATCCGGTCGCGTCATCTGGATGACAAAATTTCGGTCGCGTGTATTTACGGCGCGATGCTGGCGATGCGCGATGCGGGAATGCGTCCCGCGCAGGAGACACATCTTTTGATCGCCAATTATGAAGAAGTTGGGCACGGCGGTGCGGGTGGCTGGCGCACCACGCTTGACGAACTGCTGGCGATCGATATGGCGGCACTTGGCGACGGGCAGAACAGCACCGAATATCACTGTTCGGTATGCGTGAAGGATGGCGGGGGACCGTATCATCATGACATGAATAACAAGCTGATCCGGCTGGCACGCGAACACGAAATCGTGATCAAGACGGATATTTATCCGTTTTATTCATCAGACGGAACGGCATACTGGCGGTCGGGTGGTGATGCGAAAGTCGGCTTGATCGGTCCCGGTGTTGAATCGTCGCATGCATATGAACGGTCACACACGGATTCGGTGCGGGATACGATCGCCTTGCTCACTCATTATCTCTCAAGTGAATAATAAGGATCATGATCCGCTAAATTCACCTGAAACTAATTCTGATTGACAAGGAGAAACAGCTCAGCTATATTCTTTAACATCGTATAACTCGAGTACTTAGTAAGCGCTTTTTAAGCAAGGAGCAAGTTCGGTATGGCAACCGAGCGGATTCAGGGCACAGTCAAGTGGTTCAACGCGACTAAAGGGTACGGTTTTATTACACGCAAGGGCGGTCCCGACGTGTTCGTGCATTACAGCGCGATCGAAGGCGCGGGGTATCGATCACTCGAAGAGGGGCAAAAGGTCGAATTTACCCTCGAAGTCGGACAAAAGGGACCTCAGGCAAGTAATGTTATTGTGATCCCTTGATCGGTTTCATTCATTGGTAACGGCTGTTCAACGCTGCCCGAATGGGCGGCGTTTTTGATTCTTCTCTAGAATGCTCATCACCCGTTTAACTCCGTCGGCTATCATCAAGGGCATTTGGGAAACATAGGAGCATCGATCATGCGCGTGGTGATCACAGGTGGGACAGGATTAATCGGGCGAGCGCTTGCGGCGGATCTGGTCAGCGATGGGCATGAGGTGATCGTCCTCACGCGCAACCCGGCAAATGCGACTGATCTCCCCACAGGGGTACGCGCCGTTAAGTGGGATGCGGTGAGCGGTAAAGGATGGGAACCTTCGGCGGATGGCGCGGATGCGATCGTCAATCTGGCGGGGGAAAGCATCGCGGGAGATGGCTTTTTGCCGAGCCGATGGACAGCAGCACGCAAACAGCGGATTTTACAAAGCCGGGTGAGCGCGGGAAACGCGGTGGTCGATGCGGTGCGCGCCGCCGCGATCAAGCCGCGCGTCGTGATCCAGTCGTCGGCAGTCGGTTACTACGGCAGTCAAGACGAAAAATCACAACCGCCGCTCGGTGAAGATGCGCCCATGGGGAGCGATTTTCTCGCGGATGTTACCCGCCAGTGGGAAGCGTCCACCGCGCCTGTTGAGTCGATGGGTGTGCGCCGCGCTATCATCCGCACGGGTTTGATCCTGACGTTCAAGGGGGGTACGCTGCCGCTGCTGGCGCTGCCGTATCAGTTTTTCGCAGGCGGTCCAATTGGATCGGGCAAGCAGCCGATGTCATGGATTCATCTACAGGATGAAGTGAAAGCGATCCGGTATTTGATCGAACATGAGTCGGCTTCGGGTGTGTATAACTTGACCGCGCCGAATCCGGTAACAAATGCCGAATTTGGGAAGGCACTCGGCAAAGTGATGGGTCGCCCGTCGTGGCTGCCTGCGCCGGGATTCGCGTTTAAGCTGGCGTTTGGTGAGCTTGCCGATGCGCTCGTGCTGCATGGTCAGCGTGTTGTCCCGACACGGCTCGAAGAAGCGGGGTATCACTTCCACTTCCCGCAAATCGAAGGCGCGCTGCAAGACTTGTACTAGTTTCTCACGAAGATCACGCAAAAGCGCAAGGACGCAAAGACGGCAGCAGTGCCGCCGCGTGCTTGCGCTTTTTTGTTTTAAATCCGAGGCTAAAAAACGTTCGTGAGCACAATCAGGGCGAGTGTCATCATGCCGCCGAGCATGCTCCCGCCGATCAACTGGCTGAGGGTGTGCCGCCGTAAACTGTAGCGCGCCGCGCCAACGATCGGGATCAACGGGCTGGCAAGGATCGCTGTGCCTATGCCGAACAATGCCGCCGATGTGATGATCGCGCTGGTGACGCTCATTGTGTGCATGCTGATCTGCCACACCAGCGTGATAAACAGCATCGCCGTGATCTGAATCACGGTGATCAACGCGAAGGCAGGCAGAAGGGGTGGGGCTTGCATCACACTCAGCGCCGCCCATGCGATCGCGGTACAGATAATGCTGACGATGAAAGGGCGTATGCGCTGCGTGCGTACACGCATGTGCAGGTCAGTAATATGCCCTCGCCAAACCATCAAACCAATATAAAAAGCGGGCATCACGCACACCAGCACGACATAAGTCAGTGCCCAGATCAACCCCTGCTCTTGAGATGAGGCTTCACGGAATGCAATCGGGAATGCCAGTGTGCCCCAGATCACCGGGGGGCTGAGTAGGTTGGAAACCAGCCGCGCCCAAGTGATGTTGTCCTTTGTAGTGTGGGTAGTCGTTGCAGTCACCATACGGTTGAGTTTAGCACAGGTCAGCGAAGAGTGCGATTAATGCGTGTTTAAATCTCGGCGAATACGTCTTGATCGTTTTCCTACAAACTGTATGAAAACTTGAATGATATTCGGCGCAGCGTGCAGATTGCATATGTCACTATTCTTGGGTTACATTGTACATATCTTCACGAACGGATGCGAACGGAGCGATAAAATCAACACTTGCGGACCGCCCATCTACCTGCCGGACTGCTTAACCTAACCACATCACCTCTTCTTTGCACTTTCCTACAAACTGTTGAAGTAGATGGGGGATTACATCTGTGATCCGCTCCAATACTTTCTTGCTTGGTGAGGATTTAAACCGATGACTCAAACGCGCACTATCACGCTCGTGAAACCTATTCCACCCGGTCTTGAGGATATCCTGACACCAGAAGCACAGGCATTTATCGCCATGCTGGCACAGTTCACCGATCGGCGCGATGAACTGCTCAAGCGCCGCGCCGAACGACAGGCGCGCATTGATAGCGGGGAACTACCGGACTTTCTACCGGAAACCGCGCACATCCGCACGGGCGACTGGACGATCGCACCCACCCCGGCAGATTTGCAGGATCGACGGGTGGAGATCACCGGTCCGACTGATCGAAAAATGGTGATCAACGCACTGAACAGCGGCGCGAAAGTGTTCATGGCGGACTGCGAGGATGCCAACTCCCCCACGTGGGAAAATATGCTCGATGGTCAGCGCAATCTGCGCGACGCGGTGCGCCGGAATATCACCTACACCCGCGAAGATGGCAAGCAGTACCGCCTGAATGATCAAACGGCGGTCTTGATGGTGCGTCCGCGCGGCTGGCACTTAAACGAAAAACATTTTCTCGTGGATGGTCGTCCGATCCCCGGCGGGTTGTTCGATTTCGGGCTGTATTTCTTCCACAACGCGCGTGAACTGATGTCACGCGGATCAGGTCCGTATTTTTACCTGCCAAAGTTGGAAAGTCATCATGAAGCGCGGTTGTGGAACGATGTGTTTACAGCCGCTCAGGATGCGCTCGGCATCCCGCGTGGGACGATCAAGGCGACGGTGTTGATCGAGACGATCCTCGGCGCATTTGAGGCGGATGAAATCCTGTACGAACTGCGCGAACACTCGGCGGGGTTGAACTGCGGACGGTGGGATTACATCTTCAGCTACATCAAGAAATTCAGCAAATTCCCGCAACGTATCCTGCCGGATCGCTCACAGGTGACGATGACCGTGCCGTTTATGCGCTCG
>CALBRY010000405.1 GCA_937927665.1 uncultured Chloroflexota bacterium | reverse complement strand
CATATCCAATTTTCCCAGACTAACTTTGATTGCCATCTCCCAAATGCTGGCACTGCTCAAAAAGATCGTGCTTTCGGCTGCTTGAATCAATCCTTTGGCGGTGCTGGAAAGTGCCGGATCATCATCAATGAACCATAGGAAAGTATGCGTATCAAGCAGATAATTCATCAGAGGTAATCGTCAAAGTCAGGCAAAGGTGCGTCAAAATCCGCTGCTATTTTGATCTTACCGCGAGCGCTTCCCGCTTTGCGCGTTTTGGCATTCGCAAGAACCGGGACAAGCTGAACCGCGTGATTCTGCTCATCCAGAATCACAATGACTTCACCATTTTGCGCGGCGGTGATGAGCTTTTTCAGATGATCCTGAGCATCTTGAAGCGAATACAGGGTCATACATTATCACTCGAACTGTTTTGCATTGTTCACATTATACCGCAGTCGCACGCATCAGGATTACCCGCCGAACCGCAGAGAGAATCATTCACACCGCCCCTCTGCGGTTCGGATCGTTACTGTACGCTCGGAATAATCCGATTTTCGACAGCAAGCGCCACCGCCTGAGTCCGGCTGATCGTGCCGAGTTTGCTCAAAATATTGCTCACGTGATTTTTCACGGTCGAACTGCTGATTACCAACCGTTCCGCGATCTCGCGGTTGCTCAACCCTTCGATCATCAGCGCCAGCACTTCGCGCTCACGATCCGTCAGATCATGCCCGATCGTCGGCGGGCGCGTGGTCGCGCGGATCAAAACCTGTGCCGCTTCCGGCGCAAGCGTCGATTGTCCTTCATAGGCGCGGCGGATCGCGTTCGCAAGTTCTTCGCCGCCCACATTCTTGAGTAGATACCCGATCGCACCCGCTTTGAGCGCCGCTTGTACCGTTTCTTCGTCGCCAAAGCTGGTGAGCGCAATCACTTTGACATTCGGGCACAACTGATTGATCTGCCCGGTTGCGGTCACGCCATCGACACGCGGCATGATCATGTCCATCAAGACGACATCAATATCGCCGCGTTTGCACTGTGCGATTGCCTGATCACCGTCATTCACGTTTCCTACAATCTCAATGTCGCTAAAACTGCTCAGCAGCACCATCAAGCCGCGCCGCACCATGTCGTGATCATCGACCAGTAATACACGAATCTTCTCACCCATCAGTGCACCTTCCGAAATTTTCTTCGCGTTTAAGGATACCATCTCATGGTTATTTCGGGTGCTGTTCATCTTCTATTACCCCTTTTTCTCGCTTACGATTCCGTCTTCATCCAGCGCACACGAATTTGTGTACCTGCTCCCACCCGGCTGAAGATTTCTAGCTCTGCGCCGATTGCCTCGGCGCGTTCGCGCATAATGCTTAATCCCATGCTGGCTGCCTGTACCTCGGCGAGGTCAAACCCTGACCCGTCATCTTCTACCGTCAGCATCACCCATCCCCCGCCATCTTTGACAGTCACATCGACTTGTCTCGCTTGCGCGTGCTTGATGATGTTGTTCACCGCTTCTTGCATGATGCGGTAAAACGCGATCTGCACTTTCTCCGGAAGCGGCGATAAATCGCCAATTTCCAGATGAATGCTCGTCCCGCGCCGCATCTCGAACACTTTGGCATACTGCTCAAACAACTGTTGAATGTTCACTTTCGAGATCGATGTCGGGCGCAGTTCCAGCAGCAGAATCCGCATTTCTGCAAGCGCGGCGGCGGTTAAGCGGTTGGTTTCTTCCAGCAGTTCGCGGGCATACGCCGGATTACTCTCAAGCTGACGGATCGCCGCCTCGCCCATACTGCGGCATACAAACAGCGTTTGGCTGACGTTATCGTGCAGTTCACGGGCGATCCGCTGGCGTTCTTCGATGGCGGCGAGCGTTTGTGTCTGCTGGCGCATCGCGTATTCGACGCGGGTACGCTCGATTGCATAGCGGATCGCCCGCACCAGCAGCCGCCCCTCAATATCGCCTTTGACGAGATAATCCTGCGCGCCATCCGCAACAGCGCGGACGCCCAGTTTTTGATCCGCGACTCCGGTCAAAACGAGGATCGCCGTATTCGGGGCGCGCTCGTTGACCTGTCGCAGTGTCTCCAACCCATCGCTATCCGGCAGCCCTAGATCAAGCAAGATCGTATCGAAGAACTCGTTATCGAGCGCATCCAATCCATCGCCTAAGGTCTGGACATGAGTCCACTGCACCTCCCATTCTGCATAGGTGAGGAGCATTTCACGGATCAGCCGTGCATCCCCGCTGTTGTCTTCAATTAACAGGATAGAGAGTGTTTCAACACTCATAAAATCCTGCCTCCCTTCGTCTGCGGCGGCTGTCGTTTTTATGATCATCACACCAGCCCTCGACAATCCTTTTCATAGTGGTTACAGCGGCGGAAGTTTGACGATGCTGAACCAGAAGTTCTCAATGTTTTTGACGATTTCGATGAAACGTCGCATATCCACAGGTTTGGTGATGTAGCAGTTGGCGTGCAGGTTGTAGCTCGCCAAAATATCCCGCTCATCGTCGGAGGTGGTCAAAATCACCACCGGGATACGCCGCAGCAGTTCATCGGCTTTGATTTCTGCCAGCACTTCGCGTCCATCTTTGCGCGGCAAATTCAGGTCAAGCAGGATGATGTCCGGGCGCGGTGATTCGCTGAATGGGTCGCGGCGGGTAAGAAAATCCATCGCCTCTACACCGTCACGGACGACATAGAGGTTGTTTTTCATCTTCATATCTTTTAGGGCTTCCCGCGTGAGCAGGACATCCCCCGGGTTATCTTCTACCAGTAAAATATCGATCGCTTCCACAAGTACCATCCCCATACCCGCTTATGCTCCATTCGTGATCGGTAATGTAAACGTGAAGGTTGTTCCTTTGCCCGGTTCGCTTTCGACCGTGATTTTGCCCCCGTGGTTTTCGACAACCTTCTTCACGATTGCCAGTCCGATCCCTGTACCGGGGTATTTATCGCGGGTATGCAGTCGTTGAAAGACCACAAAGATTCGGTCGAGATACTGCTTATCAATACCGATCCCGTTATCCGAGACGCGCACGTGATACATGCCGTCTTTTTTCTCGCACCGAATTTCAATTTCCGGCGGGATTTCGCGGCGAAACTTGATTGCGTTACCGATCAGGTTCTGGAATAACTGCGCGATTTCGTTCTCGCTCCCACGGATCACGGGCAGCGAATCATGGCTGATGATCGCGCCGCTTTCCGTGATCGAAATTTCGAGGTTTTGCACCACCCTCGAAAGCACCCGGTTGAGGTCAACCCGGCTGAACGCCTCGTGACGACGCTGCACCCTCGAATAGGTCAGCAGGTCATTGATCAGCGCCTTCATGCGCGTCGAGCCGTCAACGGCATAATTGATAAAGATCCGCCCGTCATCATCAAGGCAGTCGTTATAACGCGCTTCGATCAACTGCAAATAACTCGTGACCATTCGCAGCGGCTCTTGCAGGTCATGCGATGCCACATACGCAAACTGCTTAAGCTCTTCATTCGCGCGCCGCAGTTCTTCGGATTGTTCCGCCAGCGCCTGCTGAACCTCTACGCGCTCCGTCACATCCATAAACACGCCGTAGACACGCGGCTCATGATCCGACTGTGGTACAACCCGCGATCGTGCCTCGATATGCCGAATACTCCCGTCTTTGTGCTTCGCCCGAAAATGCACAACACCTTCGCTCTCGTGCTCATAAATACGGGCGGCATTTTCACGGGCAAGCGCGTAATCCTCCGGGGGAATGATCCGCACCCAAATATCGCCGCCTGTCAGCCATTCCTCATGGGTATAGCCGAGCATTTTTACGCCGTAGTCGTTGACATGCTCGATCACTTGTGTTTCACCCGGTACACCGTGCCCTTCCCAGATGATCCCCGGCACGTTGCTAAAGACATTCTCCAGACGTTCGCGCGCTTTTCGCAGTTCCACGTTCGCACTCGTCAGCGATTCGTTAGCGCGGCTGAGTTCTTCCGCCTGTTTCTTGAGTTCGGCTTGATAACGGGCGCGGTCGCTCACATCCATAAATACGCCGTACAGATGCGCTTCTCCGCTTTCATCCACGATAAGCTGTGTGTGCGCTTCAATGTGGATAACCTGCTTGTCTTGACTCAGCACGCGGAACTGAATCACGCCTGATCCGCCGCTGTCGCTGAAGATGCGCTTTGTCTGCTCGACGACGCTTTCCCAGTCATCCGGGTGACAAATTTCCCGCCACATATTGACGGAGTTCATCCAACGTTCCACCGGATACCCCAACAGTTTTTCGGCGTAAGCGTTGACAAAATCGACACTGCCCGTGGTTCCGATTTGACCGCTTGCTTCCCACACAATCGCCGGAATATTGGCGACAATGCCTTCCAACCGTTCGCGCTGTGCCGTAACTTCTTCCGCGAGTTCCAGTAATCGCTGCTGCGATTCTTTCATCGGCGTAATATCACGGCTGACCGTCACCGCCAGCCGGGGCGTTCCCTTCTGGTTGTAAATCGGGGCGGAACGCAGCGAAAACCAGCGGTTCTTCCCCGTTTTTTTATTATTGATTCGCACGACCGTGTCACTGGTCACCCCTTCGGCAAAGGCGCGGTAGCGCGGCAAACTGGTGAACGGGAACGGATTTTCGTTCTCGTCAACAATTTCGACCACCGCTTGCATTTGCGTGATGGATGCACTCAGCATGTCCTTGACCGTGGAATAACCGTTCATCTCGGCGGAGGCTTGGTTGGCATACACGACCGTTCCGTTTGCCATCTGCACCGTCACGGCGTCGGCGATCGCCATCAAGATGGTTTCCAGTTCGCGGCTGATGTTGATGTGATGCCGTTCGGCTTGCTGCCGCCGTGCCTGTGCATAGCTGACCACCAGTGCGATCAATGTAAAGATGCCGCCTTGAAAAACACGTTCCGGGTGGTCCAAAAACGAGAACGCCCCGATAGGGTGCGTGAGAAAGTAATCAAAGAAAAGCAGGGCGAGAAATGCCGAGATAATCCCCGGACCGAACCCGCCGTAAAACGCGCTGAGCACCACCGCGAAACTAAAAAAGACCATGAGCGTATCGCCCATGACCGAACGGAAAACGAGGGATAAGATCAAGGCAACGGTTGTAAAGATGACGGCGTTACCATAACGTAGGGCAACCGAGGGGATTAGGTGGCTGTCCTTGAGGATCGTCCTCGTTGATTCATCCATGTGGAACCTTTAGTTTGCCGCTAAAACGCAATTCGTTTAGCGCCCAATCACCAAGCCGCCGGGAGTAGTTTCTTCTTCGACGGGTTCACCCGTATTCAAAATCACTGCCCCCCCTTCGATCTTGTTTGCCACTTTTTCGACCTGCGGTTCAATCACGAGACTGCGCAGCAGGATGGTGATCGTTCCGATGATCGGGACAGCAATAATGCCGCCAACCACGCCATACAGTGTGAATCCCGCCAGAATCCCGATGATCACCAGCAGCGGATCGATCCGCATACTGCGCGCCATCACACGCGGGGTTAAATAGTGGGTTTCCAACTGCTGCACAAGAACGAACACGATAAACACCAGCGCCCCATGCGCCGGAGACGAAAGCGCGGCAAGTAGAGTCGCACCACCGCCGCCGATAAACCCACCCACAACCGGCAGCATGGTCATCACGCCAACGATGAACGCATATGTCCCGGCATTCGGGACGTTCAAAATAAGCAGCAGGATAAAATTCAGCACCCCGACGATCAG
>CALBRY010000404.1 GCA_937927665.1 uncultured Chloroflexota bacterium | reverse complement strand
GTGATCCAGATCATCGCCATGCCCAATTCATCGCGCAAACGTTTAACAAGGTCAAGAATTTGCGCCTGAATCGTCACATCGAGCGCGGTTGTCGGCTCGTCGGCGATCAAAAGTTTGGGATTGCATGAAAGCGCCATCGCGATCATCACGCGCTGACGCATCCCACCGGAAAATTGGTGCGGATAATTCTTCAAGCGGCGCGACGCATCAGGAATACCTACCATGCTCAGCAGTTCTGCTGCGCGTTCGTTCGCCTGCCTGTCGTTCATGCCACGATGCAGCTTGAGCGCTTCGGTGATCTGTGTGCCGACCGTCAACACCGGGTTGAGCGATGTCATCGGGTCTTGGAAGATCATCGCAATGTCCGCGCCGCGTACGAGACGCATTTCATCCGTCGAAATCTTGAGGAGATCGCGACCGTGAAACAGCACTTCGCCGCCTTCGATTTTACCGGGTGGATTCGGGATTAAGCGCATGATCGAGAGCGCGTGAACGCTCTTTCCCGATCCGCTTTCACCCACCACGCCCAGCGTCTCACGTTCTTGCAGTTGGTAAGACACATCGTTGACTGCGTGGACAACGCCTTCCTGTGTGTAGAAACGGGTAACGAGGTTCTTCACCTCCATCAAAACGCCCAAAAGGTTCTTCCTCCCTTTATTGTGTCCTGCGTGTGACTGTAGTCTGTAAGAGCGGCAAACCTCGGCAGAAGCACATCCGCTCCGCAAAGTCAATCAGTTTACTACCCTTAACGCATAGGGGTTCAATTTTAACTTTCGATGTGTCACACGTCAAAGTTAGATCGCATTAGAAACGTAACATTCATCATTGAAACCGGAAATGAAGCGCATGAGAACACTTCCACAGGCTCTTGTGGAACGTGTTTGACAGATTGAGTAAAAGGTGAATGGAACTTGAAATATTTTACTATTTTTTACAGCATGAGATATCAAGAACGCTGTATACTGGAAAATGAGTATTACAGATCACATCGCTTTCACCAAACTCACAAAAGGAGTCTCTCAATGTTGAAGCGTACTTCCTTGACCGTAGGGACACTGCTCCTGATCGCACTGCTCTTTGCCAGCGTTTTCCCCGTATTTGCAGGTGTAAGCACGTTCACAGGGGCTATTCCATCTTCCGCAGGAGCCATGAGCGGGGTTTATGCATGCACGCTGCATGGCTGGGATGTCAATTACATCACCAAGACGGTGAACGTCACCGCCTCCGGTGACTACGTGATTTATGACACCGGCTACTATGATTCTGATGGCAGCACGCTCGATATCCTTGTGAACTTCTATTCGCAGGGGAATTTCAATCCGGCTGCACCGCTAAATAACTGCGTAGATGGTGTGGATGACAGCGGCACGGCTACGCTAGGAGCAGGTACGTACACGATGGTCATCAGCAGCTACGAAGAACTCAGAACTGGAAACTTCACATTCAGCTTCGACGGACCCGGCGACATCGTTGAAGTTGGTGCAAACTGCCCGTATCCGCTCTCGACAAGCGCTGTCCAGTATCAGATTCCAGCAGGCGCACCTGTTTTCTACGCGGCTGATCTCGCGACGCAGTTGACGTGGAGTATCCCGGCAGGAACATGGTGGGTCAATCGCACCAGCGGCGATTTCGCGCAGGTATGGATCGCATGCCAAGCACAGCCCGTTTGGGTGCCGCTCAACGCTGTCTTGCGCTAAACGGCTTTCTTTTCCAGTGCTGTAAATTTAGCGGCGGGCATGATGCTCGCCGCTTTTGTTTTCCCAAACCAAACCTATCTCCGCCAAAAACACGATGACCAGCGCGAAATTGCTTTCCTAAGCCATTAATACAAGGACTTAAACGTTTATACATGAAAAATTTACACTTTTCTGGGCTTTTTAAGCAAAATTCCGCTGATTTAACCATAGCATTATATTTACGCACGATCATACAACGAGGAATATATGGCTAAGTATCACGTGTTTCACCCTGATCACGAGATCATCGGGCACGTTGTCCAAGATATTGAAGCAGCCATCGGTGGAGAGTATCTGTATCCGATCTTTGCGAAACATGGGATCGCAAATGTTGATCCGAACAGTTGGTACTCGATGCAGGATTTTCTGAATGCACTGAAAGAATTAGAAGAACGCGGGAACGCAATTTTCGATCTGGTGAGCGCAGGGATGAACACAGTCGAAAACCTGATAGTTCCGCCGGAATTCACGTCGCTGAAACCGCTCGAAATGCTGGCGCAGTCCGATGCGCTCTATCACACCCATTCCCGGGGCACGGACATCGGCTATATCGCTGTTGAAAAGATTGCTGATAACCATGCCAAACTTCTCTATCACACCCCACTGCCAGACGATTATTGGTACGGGATTGTTTATGGATTCTGTCGGCGTTTCTTTCCGGCAGGCACACCGGCAAAAGTCTATTACGATACGTTGGTGCTGCGGCGCGAAGAAGGCGGCGAAGATACGGTCATTCATGTAACTTGGTGAGTTTATAGGAATTTAAAAGGGTACCACCCACTGGTCGGTACCCTTTCCGAAAAATCACCAACGCCAACGGCTTACTCCGCCGGAACGACCACGCTCGTCACCGGAACCATCCCCTTAAGTATTTTCTCCATCGCCATCGTGTGACTGCACACGCCCCGGCTGTGATGGAAATCACAGTTGCAGTGCCATACATCTTCGCTCAGCGTCGTCTGATGATCGCTGTTTTCGCCATGGAACGAAACTTCAAGCGCTTTGAAGTGGATACGATCGGTTTGTAGGGCGTAGCGGTGCGCTTTTTCGACATCGCTCACAATATTCTGCCCATGATAATAAGGCATCGGTTCGCGTTTGAGCATTGGCTTGAGCAGGATTTCCACCGCCATCACATGCGCGCAGTTTCCATGCCCTTTGAACGTTGAACAGGAGCAGTCCCACCCTTCAGGGCTAAACGTCACGACATAAGTGTTGTTATCGCCATGAATTTCTGCCGTGAAGCTGTGCAGGGTGATCCGTTCCGGTTCTTCCGCGTACCGCTTTGCCTTCTCGATCTTGCCGATCATTCCGTAATCCATGTTCGTTTTTCCTTTATGACTCATTTAGCCCAAAACAAAACAGCACGCGGTTCAGGGCGTACCCCGACGCGTGCTGTTAAATGGCACTGGTCTTGTTAAACATTCTGAAGACGTTTTTGTCTTCACCGATGAAAGCTCCTGCTCGTGTTGTTAACGCCAGTTTATGCCATCATAAACACGCTGTCAACAATCGGCGCGTTAAGATCAGACTACGCAGCAGCAATAAAGGATGAAGGTGACAATTTTGGCGTGACATGCCACAACCGCCTAGTCTAAATCGTCATCATCTTCCGGGATCGGCGCGGGTTTATCGCCAATTGGCTTCGGATCGAGCGTATAGGGAACAGCGCGCATTTCATTCGTCATCGTTGTGGCGATGCGCCCTTTCGCCATCTCCAGCCATGTGCGGAGCGTGTTGTTTTCCAGCAGCGTCGCCTCCATGATCAATTGGCGATGAACCGATGTCTGCCCCAGTTCATTCATCGCGCTTAATGTTCCTTCTTGGAACACGCGCCGCCCATAATCATAGAGTCGCAGTGCATCGAGATAGTTTTCCAGCCATTGCAGGATTTCGTGCTTCGGCAGCCGCCCCTCCATGAACTGAAAACGCCATTTCGCCATTTCGCGCTGTTCATAGCTTGCCACGGAGCGCGGCACTTCACGGAGCCAATCATTGAGGAGATCGCCGCCGAGCGCCGAGAGGGTATAAATCTTGCGCGGACGCGTTTCGATTTCCATTTCAAGTTCCCCGACGATGATTCCCGCTTTTTCAAGCCGTTTCAGGATCGGGTAAATCGTGCCGGGGCTGGCGCTCCAACCATAATCTTCATCAAAGAAGGTCATGATGCTGTAGCCGGACTGAGGCTTCACGCTGATCAGTCCCATCACCAGATATTCCAGCGGAGTCAGTTCGCGTTTTTGCGTCATCCGCTCACCTCACTCAAGAGTCGCCTTCGATATATGGCGTATTGTACTCCAAATGACGCGCAGCAGGCAAAGCACCGCGATAGGTTGTACTCAGATAGGACTTTAGTCCTAATTGCCAATTTTCGCAAGCCGCCCTATGATAGTTACGAAACGTAGCATGACGACACTGAATATATCGACCCGCTGCGTAACGAATCGAAGGTGGAGAGTAATGAACGCAGGATTGCAAATCATGGTGACAGGTGGCGATCACGTTCGGCGGATGACCCTCGCAGCCGCGCTGCAAGGCTTCGGCTGTGATGCAAATGAAGCCGCCACATTTGACGAAGCACTCGAACGCATCCTCGCGGGCGAAATCCCCCACATCCTCCTGATCGATCTGCGTTTATCGGCAGCCGCCGCCCGTGCCTTGATCGAAATTCTGCGCCGCGATTATGCGCTTACGGATATGCTCATTATTGCCGTCGATGCCGTCCCCGATGATCAGCACCGTTTAAGCGGTCTGCCGGATGGCTGGCTGAATGCGATGCTGTTCCGCCCAACCCAGATGCAAGACCTCTACACAGTGATCAACTCGGCTGTCTACGCAGCCTAGATACGCGAATAAGAACGCGGAGACTGTTCACCCATTTTCTCCGCGTTCTGTGTGCTTAATCGCCTTTTCCCTTCCGTACCTCCTGCTCCCACGGTTTTTTAGCGCTCCCCGTGTAGCCGAGCTTTCTCAAGCGTTCCGCTTCCAGCCGCTCCAGTTGATCCGCGACCTTGCCGTAATCGCCGTCCGGAATTTTGCGATCGATCCCCTGTTCATCCCGGTAGACATAGCCCGCGCCGCCGCACCAGTCGCACTCGACCATTGCGAATGTCTCATCGTCCTCGATAGTGCCGTAGCCGTCACACGCGGCGCAGATCACAATTTGCATGGCTGTCACCCCGCACTCAATACCGTCACGAGATTGAGCACGCCCAATACGACGAGCAGCATCCCGCTAAATCGGCTGGAATTTTCCCACTGTGGCGTATGTTCTGGCAGGCGCATCTTGACCACACGCTTGATCGCCACTTCGATCTTGAATGCGAGATCGTAATTGAGGATGCGAATCGCCCCCATGCTAATTGCCAGCACCGAAACGAAAAGGAAGAACCAATCAAGGATCATTGTGTAACCCGTTCGCTCATCGCATCGAGCGCCGCCATATCATCGTCGCTCAATTTCCAACCCAACGCGCCGCTGTTCATCTGCACATGATCGGCATTTTTTGCACCGGGGATCGGGATCGCGCCTTTGCACATCACCCAGTTGAGCGCGACTTGTGCCGGAGTTTTCTCGCCATATTGCGCGCCAATCTCGCGCAGCAAAGCGATCAACGGCTGCACCTTCGCCAGCACCGACGCATATTTGCGCCCGCGCAGCCCCGGCGGCGGATTTTCCGGCGTATACTTGCCCGTCAGCAAGCCCATCGCCAGCGGACTATATGCGATCACACGGATTCCGCGTTCGCGGCACGCCTCAAACGTCCCGTCCCGTTCGATCTTGCGCTCAAGCAGGTGATATTCCACCTGATTACTTGCCAGTTCAAAGCCGCGCAGCGTCAGCGTATGATGCGCCCGAATCACCTGAGCGCGGTTGTAATTGCTCACCCCCGCCGCGCTGATCAATTCCTCATTCAATGCTTCCGCCAGCAGATTGGCATAAAATTCTTCGGATACGAGCGGATGCGTCCAATGGATTTGATACAGATCAAGTCTGTTTATCGTCAGCCGCTTAAGCGTGCGCGTCAGCGCCGCGCGGAACTGCATCCGTGTAACCCGATGCGGCAGCGGCGCGAACTTACTCGCCAGCTTGAACGGGCGCGGTGTCGCGCGCAGTCGTTCCGCCATCACCCCTTTACCGATAATCTTCTCGCTCATCCCAACGCCGTAAATCTCCGCCGTATCCAGCAGCGTGATCCCCAGCGCCAACGATCGATCAAACGCGGCAAGCGCTTTTTGTTCGCCTTCCGTTTTGTCATATCCCCAAAAAACGGTATCACCCCACTGCCAAGTCCCCGTCCCCATCTGTACGCCATCAAATACCGATTCCACTGCTTACCCTTTCCATCGTTCGCCTACTTTGAAGTCTTCGCGCCTTTGCGTTAATGCTTTTCTCTACTTCGGCAGTTGATCGATCGCTTCGCGGACGATGCGCGCACTCCGTACCAATTTTTCGCGTTCTTCGCCGTCAATCGAAAGCGGCAGACTGCCCACCACGCCGTCGCCGCTCAACAAATGCGGCAGCGCGATCGTCACATCTTCCACGCCGACGATCTCCTCATGCGGCGCGCAGATCGTCAAGATCGCCCGCTGATTGTTCAAGATCACCTCGCAAATTCGCGCCAGCGCCGATCCGACACCGTAATACGTCGCTTTCTTGCCCTCGATGATGTGATACGCGGCGCGGCGCACCTGCTCATCGACCGCCTGCCGATAGTCCTCGGTGATCGTCAAGCCGCGTGCGCTGAGAAAGTCATCTATCGGCACGCCGCCCACGCTCACCAGTGACCACAGCAGAACTTCGCTGTCGCCGTGTTCCCCGACAACATAGGCGTGAACATGCTGCGGATCAACCTCCAAGTGGCGGCTGAGAAGCGCCCGAAACCGCGCCGTATCCAACGTTGTCCCCGATCCCAACACGCGTGACCGGTTGATCCCGTGCTGCGCGGCGATCTGCGCCGTCAAATGCGTCATTACATCAACCGGATTCGTCGCTACTACAAGGATCGCATCCGGCGCGTACCGGATGATCTGCGGAATCACATCGTTAAACACCGCCGCGTTGCGTTCGAGAAGCTGCATCCGCGTTTCGCCCGGTTTTTGATTCACGCCCGCCGCCATGATCACCACACGCGCCCCCGCCAGATCCGCATATTCTCCGGCGTCTACGTTCATCGCGCTGGCGAACGGCACGGCATGAAAAATATCATCTGCTTCTGCTTGTGCGCGTTTTTGATCTTTATCCACAAGGACGATCTCGCGCCCGACGCCGCGCATGACCAGCGCATATGCCGCCGTCGCCCCGACAAACCCGCTTCCCACGATGCCGATTTTCACAATCACTGCTCCTGAACCATTACCCCGGTCGCATGAGTATACTCAACATGACCACGCGGGATTCTGCCTCAACCCGATGAGTTAACCATGAGGCATAATCGGTTTAAGCGGAATCACCGCGAATTGTGTACTGTTATTATGAAGTCGAGAATCGATCGAAAAGAGCGCGTATGACACAGGCTGGAGAAATCCGTTACGAACAGTTCAGCGAGACGGCACAGGCAATCGAGCAGGAAGTCAAGCGAGTCATCGTCGGTCAAGGTGACGTCGTACGCAGCGTGTTGATCTGCGTGCTGGCAGGGCGTCATGCGCTGCTGGAAGGCGTACCGGGACTGGGCAAGACGATCCTGATCAAGACGATGGCGGACGCGCTCGATCTCAAGTTTTCGCGCATCCAATTTACCCCCGATCTTCAACCCGCCGATATCACCGGGACGGACATCCTCGAAGAAGACGAAAATGGGCGCAAGAACAAACGCTTTCAAGCCGGTCCTATCTTCGCCAATTTGATCCTCGCTGACGAAATCAACCGCGCCACGCCGAAAACCCAATCGGCGCTGCTCGAAGCGATGCAAGAAAAAACCGTCACCGTCGCCAACCGCAGTTACACGCTCGAAGCGCCGTTCTTCGTGCTGGCGACTCAAAATCCGCTGGAGATGGAAGGCACTTATCCCCTGCCGGAAGCGCAGCTTGACCGCTTCATGTTCAAAGTCAATGTGAGTTATCCCAGTGTTGAGGAAATCGTCTCGATTCTTGACCGCACAACCGGCACAGGCGAAGCGCGCGCGCAAAAAGTCGCGGATGGGAATCAAGTGTT
>CALBRY010000403.1 GCA_937927665.1 uncultured Chloroflexota bacterium | reverse complement strand
GTAATCGCGTTCAACCCGGTCGATTTGTGATAGTAGGTGGTTGGCGCGACCCACAAGTAGTACAGGTTCGGGTAGATGTCTCCGAACCCCAAACGCAGCACGCAGCGACGCGCGACCGCCAATCCGACCGCCCACAAGGGACCCGACTCCAGAAAGATGCGCGGCGTCATCGGTGAGCGCTGGCTCAACCACGCGAGGCAGTCACGATGAAATGCGCCGACGGTTTCCGCCGATGCCATGAGTTTATCGGTCAACTGCGCCGCCTTGGGCAGCGGCGGTACGTATGCTTCCTCTGATGAATGACTGAAAGTCGGCATAGGGGCGTTGGGATCGACGCGCAAAACCTGCGCGCTCAGTTCCGGATCACGGGTCAAAATCTGCTGCAAAATCGACCAGTGGGTGCGATCCTGCTGCCAATCAAGGGACGCCAACAGCGACTCAACCAGCGGGCTGAGGGTCAATCCAGTAGGAATATCCAGCATCGATACGGCGCGCCGCAGCGCGTATGCATCGTGTTCGTTCAGGTTCATGGTGACAAGCTCCCAGGCAATACTGAATAGAACTCGTGCCAAAAAAACACGGTTTAAGGTGGGGAATTCAGTTGCACATGGGGGCAGGCTGTGATACATTGTGAGTGTCTAGGTCACAAATGTATCCCCATGCCGCCGCCCACGCGCCTCATCAGCAGTGGGCATTTTCTTTTTCTACGGCGGTGATCGTGTTCGTGTGTTCATCGTGTCATCTCCAAATTGTTTGCCCGGGCAAACAATTTTACTCGTCTGAAAGATACCGTTCCGCTTCGCTAATCAGCTTTCGCATCGCCTGTAGTCGCGCACGCGCGATTGCGGCATCTTTTTCCTGCTGCATCAGTGCACGTGCCAGTTCCTGTGGTGTCGTCGCATTGATCGTCTGAGTGACTTTCGCCAATTTCAACGCTGCGGGCGATACCTTATCAACCGGGTCGTCTTGGCTTGCATCTAGTGTTTCGCCTTCGCAAAGCTCCTTCACTTGTTTACTCGTGAGATTGAAGTCAATGATCTGGCGTATGACCTCAGCATGGTACTCAGTCGCTATGTTTGCTACGTAGCGAAGCTTCTTTTCTTCAAGATCGTGTCGGTCGGCAAGTTCAAGTGCCTCATCGGAAAGGCGCAGTAATGACTTGATCAGACTGAACTGCGCCCGTTTGATTCCTCCCATCGCGCTGAGGATCATGTCTGTGTATTCCCTTTTGGCGCGCAAGTCGAGGTCAAGTGCCTGACGATAGAACTCGTGTCCAACGGCATAGGCGGGTACTTCATATCCGTGAACGGTGAGCAGCAGCAGTGCTGCTTGTCGTGCCAGCGCGATTGCCGTTAACCCGGAACGTGCGGTGTTCTCTTTTGCTTGACGGAACACAGATGACCGCTTTTCAGGAATGATGATGCAGGGGATCATCCCGTCGCCTGTATAGCTGGGGATGAAGTCGCGCATCAGCCATGTCGCCCAGTAACGGCGCTCGCCCGTCTCAATCCGAAAGAGACGAGTTACGCCTTGACTGACATCGACGACCGTGAGCGGGTTGACCTGTCCGTCATCGCGGATGGTGATCGCCAGATTGACCAGATCGCGCAGCAATGTTTCTTCTGGCGACAGATTGACCGCTGGTTCATCCTCGCGCTCATCGTCGCCATTCGGCAGCAGTTCGAGGACATTGTTGAACGGTCGTCCGCGCTGTCGCGCTGCGATTTGCACGATCTGCACCAGTTCGCGCAGTGCTTGCGTCGGGGTGACGCGGTTGTTGTGAAAATTCAGATGAATGCTCTCTGGCAGCACCCGGCGCGGCTGCACCGGATCAGGGCGCACCATTTCCAGCAGGATACGCTCGACGCGGATTGAATTGTCCGTAAACGCCTGCGGCAGATCGCCGAGCAGGTCACCGGTGACGGATGCGAGTAAATCGTCCATCCGGCTGGTATTACCATTCGCCCGCGCCATTATTCGCTGCCCTTCGACAAATAGCGTACGAGTGAAGCGACGACTTGAGCATAGGCTTTGCTCGCCGAGGCGCGCGGATCGTAGCTGAACAAACTTTGATGGTTTCGATGGGCATACGACACCGCTTCATTGGCGGGGATCACGCCGAGCAAGAGTT
>CALBRY010000402.1 GCA_937927665.1 uncultured Chloroflexota bacterium | reverse complement strand
GCAAGAAAAACGGGAAGCCGTTGTTGTCGGAATCCCGTTTCTGCTCATTTTGGCTGGCTACCCTCTCGTGCCGGTGATCGCAGCACGCACAACCGACGGCGGCATGGCTTTTCTCGCCGCGTTCGTGCATGTATTCTCTCACCGATCTACTGATTCTAGATTGGTGGATGTTCTGCACATGGACACCTATCCCCGAAAGCGCGGCGGGCTACAAGAATTACTGGTATCGCTTCCGAGGCTTCTTGATCGGCACGGCGCTCGACCCTTCTTTGACGACCCGGTCAACAGATGAAATTTCGCCCACCCAATATTGACGTTCACACGCGTCAGGGCTGAGGATCACGCTCAGGTACGAAAACAAATACGGATTGAGCAGGCAAAGGACGAAGCGAAAGACAGCCCTGCTCAACCGTCATGTGTTTGCCTGAAAACACCTCCCGCCAAGTGAACGTGCTGTATTCCGGCGGAATGGGAAATCTAAAATCAGCGCGGGCGATACTGGTATTCGCCACGACAATCACGATGTCCTCTTGCTCCCGGCGCGCAAACACCAGCACCCGATCCCATGTTTTGATCGGTTCGACATGGAGTGAGCGCAGCGCCGGATGCGCGTGACGCAACGCGATCAGGGTGCACGTCGTCTCCCAAATCGGCTGATTCCAACGGCGCTCATCCCAGATCATCGGGCGGCGGCAGTCGGGGTCATTTTCACCTTCCATGCCGATCTCATCGCCATAATAGATCATCGGCGCGCCGGGAAGGGTAAGCTGTAAGGTGATCGCAATCCGCGTGCGGGCGATATTTCCGCGTGCAAGCGTGAGCAGCCGGGGTGTATCGTGACTGCCCAACAACGTCAGGTGATAGGGTGCGGTTTCGCCATGTTCGCGCAGCAGATAGGCAACTTCGTAAACAAAATCCTCCGCATCCAAGTGATCGAACAGCGCATAATCCAGAATATGTGCGCGCAGACGATAATTCATTACACCGTGAACATTATCGCCGCGTATCCAATCGGCTGTACCGCGCCAGACTTCACCGACGATGTAGGCATCGGGATTGAGGCTCAAGGCACGCTCGCGGACTTTCGTCCATAAGCGCATATCCACCTTCCACGGCACATCCAAGCGCCACCCGTCCGCTCCTTGTTCGAGCCAATAGGCGATCGTATCCAGCACATGATGCTGAACCTCCGGGTTGGAGGTGTTCAGTTTGGGGAGGAAAGCCGCCCCGCCGCATGTCTGATAGCTCGGCGGATCGGTTTGAAAGGGCAGCGAATCATCAATGAAGAACCAATCCCAATAAGGTGACGAACGCCCCTTCTCGACCGCATCTTTGAATGCCGGGAAACGATCACCGCAGTGATTGAACACACCATCAAGAATCCAGCGAATCCCGCGATCATGGAGACCGTGAAGCAGCGACTTGAATGTCTCAAGCGTTCCGAAGGCGGGATCAATCTGGCGGTAATCGGTGGTGTCGTATTTGTGACTCGTTTCCGCCTTAAAAATCGGCGTGGTATACAACGCATTCACGCCGAGGCGCGTCAGGTGATCAGCATGCGCGAGGATGCCCGCCAGATCGCCGCCGAAGAAGTTTTCGCGGGTGGGCATGTCCTCATTCCAATTGGCGGGATGCGGGGGATCATTCGACGAATCACCATTGGCAAATCGTTCCGGGAAGATTTGATAAAAAACGGCGTCGCTTACCCATGTAGGCGCTGACATTTTTCGATTCCATTCGGGTGCTTCAAAAAAACCAGCTTGATCTATAGGCGTGTGTCCGCGTTTCGTCAAGCCATCGCCGCGCATCCGATTTCAGTTGATGACATTGTGGTTTGCTCAATATCAAAATCTGATCTAATCTGAGAATACGGTCTGTGTCCGAATTTCTTGAAAATCAATGCTGCGACGGATGCCCGTTTGTCGGCAATCTATATTGCCGCATATCATCTCACTGGCGACAACGATACACTAGTGAAAGGTCATCATCGCATGTCTTCCTCACGCGTGAGGCGAAACCTGTGGTTATTACTTCTTGTTTTGATTGCGCTTTTTCTCTCTGCTCCGGGTGTTTTTGCCGCGACGCTGGTTTTTAATGGAACCCTAGAGGGCGAGACAAATCCATTTGACGATTATGTGTTCGTGCTCAGTACCGGACAAACCATCACCGTTGATATGGTGTGCGATCCAAGTACCCCGCTTGATCCTGCCCTGCAAATATTGAACTCAAGTAATGTAGTGCTCGTCTCCGATGATGACGGCGGTACGGTGATGTGCCAGCAATCGAGAAGTTCACGCATCGTTTTTACCGCGCCGAGCGCAGGCTCTTACACCATTCGCGCATCGAGCTACGAAATCGTTTTTGACAACGATCCCACCGATAACAACGCGGATGGGGATTACACCCTGACGGTAGATGGTGTGAGCAGTCCCCCGACGGGAGTGGTTGTTTATTATGGAATGCTTGAGGGAGAAACGAATCCATTCGACGATTATCCGTTCACCCTCGCCGCCGGACAAACCATCACCGTTAATATGGTTTGCGATCCCAGCACCCCGCTTGATCCAGCCCTGCAAATCCTGAACTCAAGCAATATAGTGCTCACCTCTGATGATGACGGCGGTACGGTGATGTGCCAGCAATCGAGAAGTTCGCGCATCGTTTTTACCGCCCCAAGCGCGGGTATTTATATCGTGCGCGCATCGAGCTACGAAATCGTTTTTGACAACGATCCCATCGATGATAACGCGGATGGGGATTACATTTTGACGATCAGCGGTGTGGATGTTCCGCCTGCCCCGTTGATCACCAGTGCGCCAGCGGTGAGCATTCCAGTGGACGCGCCGTTTAGTCATACATTCACCGCGACGGGCAGCCCCACACCAGTGTTCACCTACGCGAATGAAAACCTGCCGCCGGGGGTTATCCGCATCGGTGATGCGCTTTCCGGCACACCGACTGTACCGGGGATTTACAGCATTGATGTGACCGCCGCCAATGGGATCGTGCCGGACGCGTTCCAGACGTTCACGATCACGGTGAACGGCACCGCCCCGAC
>CALBRY010000401.1 GCA_937927665.1 uncultured Chloroflexota bacterium | reverse complement strand
ACGCAAAAATACCGGATGATCGGGTGCGACGCGATCCAAGTCCTGCCGCGTGGGGAACTGGAATTGACGTTCTGCCCAGCGCTCCTGCCACCAACCGTAACCTTCTATCCATTCGCCTTTCGGCGTTTTTGCTGCCCGCGCCGCCACCCGATCGAGCGCTTCGGCGAGGCTCGGCACATCAAACAGATCGACGGTGTGCAGCAGTCCGGTCGTTCCTAAAAAATGAATGTGCGCGTCAGTGATTCCGGGAATGACCGCGCGCCCATTCAAGTTATGGCGGATCGTATTTGCGCCCGCCAACGGTGTGATTTCGCTGTCTGATCCCGCTGCAACGATACGCCCAAACTGAATCGCTAAGGCGGAAACGCGGGGCTGCGCCGGATTCATCGTAATGATGCTGCCGTTGAACAAGATCAGGTCAACGCCGTTAGCCATCACCCCTCCGCAGCGCATTACCCATCACTTTGAGGACTTCATCACGCGTGGGGGCGCTCTCCAGCCCTGTGCGCGTCACACTGATCGCCGCCAGCGCCGCCGCCGCCTGCACGGCGGTGAGCATATCAAAACTCAACGTGGGCAAACTCGCCAGCAGTGAAGCCGCGAATACATCACCCGCGCCTGTCGGGTGAATCATCTCGACCTGTGGTGTGGTGTAGGGAATCGGCTCACCGCGATGATAATACGTGCCGCCTTTTTCAGCGCGGGTGACAAAAAGATGCTCAACCACACCCGCGAAAGCGGCTTCGATATCGGGCGATTCGACAATATCTTCTTCGCTGAACACGACGATATTGATATGCTGCAAAGCATCCGAATCAAACCAGCGCTTAAAATGGACGCGTCCGTCAGCGTCCCAACGGCGCAGCCACCCTTGCAGCGTGAGCAGCGTCACAGCATTTGGAAACAATGCGGCAACGTCTCCATCGATCTCGTCGGCGATGGGCGCGAGATGCACCAGCGGCGCACCTAAAAAGCGCTCTGGCATATCGGCGGCACGAATGCGTGAGGCTACCCCACGCACATACTGCACCCGACCGCTCGGCAGATAGATGTTTTCATAGGTAGTTGTCTGATCGGCAGGCAGCACGCACACATCATACGTATGCGGGCTAATCGCAGAAAGGAGCGGCTCGTCTGCCGCCATGCTGGTCAATAAGCCAACGTTCAAATCGAATGCCGCCGCTGTGCGCGCCGCATACGACACCGTTCCCCCGGCGATACGTCCACCGGGGGTCAAGTCTGCTGTCATATGACCGATCAATAGATAATCGGGTGATGTTGTCATGACTGTTGAGAATGAGGAACGATTGTGACTTTACGTGTCGAACCTTCGCCGACACTGCGTGTAACAACATCCTGCCGACCGCGAAGCGCCAAGTGAATGATCCGGCGCTCATGGGGGGGCATGGGTTCAAGGGTGATCGTCCGTTCGGAACGCAGCGCCTCGTCTGCCATGCGGAGCGCGAGACTATGCAGCGTTGCAGCACGTTCGACCTTGTAGCTTTCGACATCCACCACGACATCAACACGCCGCTGTAATTCGCGGCTGGCAACCAAGCGGGTGATGTACTGGAGCGCTGCCAGCGTATCGCCGCGTTTGCCAACCAAACGCCGCCGCAAATCACGCCCACCGTTGACATCCAAAACCCACGGCGAACGTCCGCCCTGTTCGCCGGGAGTTGCCCGACGTACAGCGATTCGCGCATTCACCGACATCCGCTCGAGCAGTTCGTTAAGCACAACTTTGCTAACCTGTGCTTCGTCATCCTGTTCGCTCTCCGGCACTTCGTCCGGCGTGTAGAGCAGCGGCAGATTCTCATCGTGATCATCGACGTCAATATCGATATACGGCTTGTTTTCTGCCGACATAACCGGTGTCAACTCATCCGATTCCGGCAGTGGTTCGATGGGTTCGACGCGCTCGGTACGGTCGCGCCGCTCGCCGCGTTCGCGTTTTTCGCTGCGTTCAGGACGCGCTGCCTTTTCAGGGCGCGCGGGGCGTGCAGCACGCGGTGCAGCACTCGTTTTTTCCCGCCCATTGCGGGGTGCGCGCTCGGTATCGCGTTGTGGTTCTCGTTCGCGGCGTGGTTCGGGCGGCGGTTCAGGTGCGGGAGGTGGAATCTGCACACGACCACCGATCAACTGAAGACGCACACGGGCAGGACGCTTATCTGTGCCATACGCGCCGCCGTGCGGCTCTTCCAGCACTTCAATCATCACTTGCAGAGGATCGACGCCCAATTCTTGCAGACCGCGTTCGATCGCCTCCTCAACGGTTTCTCCCGTTGTCTCTACTGAATCCGGTCCCACACTCATAATCCCTCACAAAAGCTTATATAAAACTGGCGCGGGGATTGCCGCCGCGCCAGTAGACTCTGCTCATCCACCCGCTCGTCAGGTTATTTCGCCTTCGGAGCGGATTTATTCGTCACTGCGCGACCGCTTGGACCTTTCGGGTTAGCGACCGCCGAATTCTTCTTCGCCGATTCGGACGCAGGACGGATTTTCGGCGTTTTTCCTTCAACGGTCATCAGTGATGTTCCGGCATCCGCGCTGGCTGCGTCTTTTAACCGCATGCGGTTGATCAGACTGAACTGTACGATACCTACCAGATTAGACACAATGAAGTAGATCGACAAGCCAACCGAGAACGACAGCGTGAAGAACATGTACATGATCGGCATGATTGTCCCCATCGATTGGGACATCGCCTGCGCCTGATCCGGCTTGCCGTCCGAGTTCGCATTCGGCTGCTGCTTGGGCATTGTAACCTTGAACTGAAGCCAAGTCGTCGCGCCCACCAGAATAATCAGCACAATCGGGATGAACGAGGTAATGCTCGTTCCAATGATGGACATGTCCGGCGGTTGGGTCAAATCCATACCGAGCCACAGGTTATTCAACGGGATCACGCTGTCCAAGCCGGGGATGAGCAAACGCCCTCCCGTATCAAGCATCTGCGTGGGGGTTGCCGCCAGTGCCATGTTGATCGCGGAATACAGCGCGATGAAAATCGGAAATTGAATCAGCAGCGGCAGACATCCGCCGAGCGGGTTGATGCCGTACTCGCGGTACATCGCCATCTGTTCTTGCGACAGCTTTTCGCGGTCGTTCTTGTATTTCTCTTGCAGTTTCTTCAGCTCAGGCTGAAGCTTCTGCATTGCCCGCGTCGATCGCTGCTGCTGGATCGTGAGCGGTAAGGTAAGCAAACGTACCAATATCGTGAACACGGCGATCGACAACACCATGTCGTGACCGAATACACGATATAGAAACGTCAGCAAAGTGACGAATATGTTAAGGATAATATCCATGCCGGGTCAACGCCTCCAACAAGCTCTTACCGCGCGGATTTAACGCGGATACTTCCAACGCGGTTCACTGTTGCCGTCCGCCTGAAATGCGAACAAGAGATTTTCACGAGACATCGTGCTAACAAGGAGCAGCGGCTCACCGATGATCAGCGTTTCACTCGGCTCGATCAACAGCATTTCCGCTAATACCTCACCGCGCACATCATGGCGAACAATGACTTCCCCGGTCTCACGATCCAACCAGTATACATAATGATCACGTGAAGCGACGACCAATCGATCTTCGTATACGATTGGCGAGGGGCGAATGGCGCGTGACGCGATCTGACGCCGCCACAATTCGCTGAAGCCTTCGCCGCTGATATCGAGCGCATACACGTTCCCAACCAGATCGGCGGCATAGAGAACATCATCGGCAATAACAGGTGTTCCCCAAACCCAGTCCGCTGTGTCATATTCGGCAATGATGACGCCATCAAGCGAAATCTCAAACAGCTTGCGGGCGAAATTGCCGACAAACAACGAACCGTTGTACAGGAGCGGCGTCGAAGCGATCGCGCCTTGCAAATCGATTCGCCACAGTTCCTCGCCGGTTTCGGCGTTGACTGCATACATGAAGTGATCCATCGAAGTGACGTAAAGCACTCCATCGAGCAGGAGCGGAGTCGCCCAGACGCCGCGTGTGGTGGAAAAACGCCACAACTGCGAGTAGCCATCGACCGTCAGCGCCAACAGGTCTTTTTCGGCAAGCGGGACATAAAGCACATCACCGTCCCGAAGCAGATCAGCGACCATGTGACCGGGAATCGCCGTGCCGTTGATATCGATAACACGGGCGGTGTCCTGTTCGATTTCGATCAGCTTGCGGTCATAGGAAGCAGCGAGAAGGAGGTTGTCAGCGACGTTGAGAGGTGTGGTATAGAAACGGGTTGGGGAACTTCCACCCGATGCAGCGATCTCCCATCGGCGCGCAGTATTGGTACTCGGATCGGTGCGTACGTTTCCATTCGCATCGTACAGATTTACCTGCGATCCATCCACTGGATCGAGTTGGAGCATCACGGTACTGAAGGTCAGCAGAATATTGCCATCCATCAGCGAAATATCGCTCCAATTGGGTTCAGTCGGTCCTCCGGTGCATGCTGTCAGCGTAAGTGCCAGCACGGCAAAGAGGGTCATAATCCCTGCAAAACGAAATCGCATGCCTGTCAATCCATGTCTCCTCTGACCTTGATCGGGCAGACCCAGCTCGTCACGGTTACGGAACTGGATCATATCCGCCGGGATTGAACGGATGACAGCGAGAGATCCGCTTGATTCCCATCCAACCGCCCTTGAATACGCCGTACTTCTCGATCGCCTGATAAGTATAAACGGAGCAGGTCGGCTCGAAGCGGCACGCAGAGGGAAGAAGTGGGGAGAGGAAGCGCTTGTAAAACCGAATCATCGCCAAAGCGATGCGTTTCATGATCGCTGCGCCTTTCAACCATCCAGGACACCCGCCTGGCGGAATAGTTCATTGATAGTACGTGAGATCTCGTCGAAAGGTTTCCCAACACTGGCACTGCGGGCGACGATGACAACATCATACCCCACACGAAGATGTGGGTGCAGAGCACGCACCGCTTCCCGAAGGACGCGTTTGGTACGGTTACGCACCACCGCATTGCCAAGCCGCTTACTCACAACAAACCCGTACCGATTCTGGTCAAGGTTGTTGGGCGCAATACTCAACAGCATGAGGCGGTGAGGATATCCGCGCCCCTCGTGCCGCATGCGGTCAAAATCTTGGCTGCGGGTGAGACGGTAGCGGCTCTGCATGCTTCGACGAAACCTATATAAAGGCGGTTAGCTCTTCCAGTTGACCTTTTTGACATGGCGCGGAGTCACGGCAAGTTCATGGCGACCACGCAGACGACGACGCTTGAGGACTTTGCGACCATTGGCGGTCGCCATACGCTGGCGGAAACCATGCACCCGCTGACGACGCCGAATCTTCGGCTGATATGTACGCTTGGTAGACATCTCAATTTCCTAATACTGGACGAAATGCACGTAAGCGCTAAGTATAATGGACGGGTTAAGGGCGGTCAACCCGACGCTTGTCAAGCTCTGCCGCGCTCCTATATAATTTCAAATCGTCTTTACGCTGAATAATCGGCGTGTTTGTCGGTTTACCGCTTTCTCGTTTTTATTGGTTTCGCTACATATCGGAGGTGGTGACCATGAATTCGGTGCATCACTGGGCGCAGCGCTTTATCGTAACAGAAGACGATCTGGAGTACCTCAATGGTATCCTGCTGGAGCGTGAAATTCCCCTGAAGACCGAGGAACTTGCCGCCGCCCTGATTGAACAAAAGCTCGCCCAAGAGTCTGCGTCACTCGAAGCACGTTACAAGAATGTCCGTATCTACAACCCCGCTGACCGCTATGAAGCTGAGCAGAAGATTATGTTTTCGGCACAAGATTACCGTGTAGGCACGGTCATCGATGTGCGCGAAGGCAATAATCCGTCTGCCTATGGAGACTATAAGGTCGTTCGTATCCGGTTTGACGATCAGGAATTGGAGCAAGATTACGCAGCGGCGCTTACGCTGCCTCACAAGCTGAACGACGCGGCAAATGGCGAAATGAACGGCGCACCATGGCACAACGCCTTTACCGCCGAAGAAATCCTCGCACAAGCCCGCGATCTCATCGTGGGACTTACGCTGGACGCACTGCAAAACAGCAAAGACCTCGTTTCGGTGACAGGAAAGTGGTTTCCGAGCAGTTTGATGCTGGAAGTGAACGAAGGTCATCTCAACCTTACTGAAGCGGTGCTTTTCATGATGGAAGGCAGACCGCTCACCACCAGTGAGATTTTGGAACAGATTGGCGGAATCGGAAGCGCCGCTCCGGTGCTACAGGAATTCTGTCTAAATCATGTATTGAGCAATGATGCCCGGTTTGATGAAGTCGGTCCGGTCGATCAAGTGCTGTGGGTACTGCGCGTCACTGAACCCGCAGAGGCAAGCACTCCCCCGCCGATGCTGGTCTATACCCCGGTCGATTACGATCGTGGACTGCTTACGCCCGAAATGGTTCGGCTTGAAATAGAAATTGACGATGAGTGGTCGGATATTCCGGACGATCATGAAGGCGAACTCGTCGACTCGACGGAAATCACGCTGAATTATCCGCACCGGCGTATGGGAACACTGCCTCTCAATGCCCGTATGCGCCGCGTTTTCCCGACTGCACGCCGCACGCCGCGAATTTATGTACGTCTAGTCGATGGGCAAGACGGAGAAGAATACGCAGGTTGGGTGGTACGCGCACAGCGCTATGTATTCGGGCTTACGCCGATCTTCCAGAAGCATAAGCTTCCGGTTGGCGCACAGATCATGATCCGGCGGTCGCCGGATGGCGCAAAAATCATTGTCGATTACGAAGCATACAAGCCGCGTACCGAGTGGATACGCATCATCACGCCGAAAGATGGACAAATCGGGTTTCAGGATCAAAAACGACCGATTGGCGCGCATTATGACGAAATGATGCTGCTCGGTGCGGATGATCTGGGGCTGGTCGATGCGTTGTTCAACAGCAATCATCGCAAAAGTGTCGCCGTACTCGCCAAAAACACGCTTACGGAACTCAGCCGCGCAGCGCCCCAGAATCCGATTCATGGCAAGACAATCTACAGCGCGGTGAATGTGCTGCGGCGCGTACCACCGGGGCTGTTGTTCGCTACCATGATCAACAACCCGGACTTTGAGTATGTTGGCAATAATTATTGGAAGCTGAGCGGGGTTTAGGAGTAATGACCATGCAGCCGCCTAAGATGAGCGGGTCTGTCAAACCGACTCAGGACACGAAGTTTCACATCGACTATACGTGGTGGGAACGCAATCATGAGGATTTACGCACGTATCTGCTTAGTCATCTACCCGCCGAACAGCGTGATCGATTGATGAGCAGCACAGGGGATCAAAAAGTTGACTTTATTGATCCCGATACAGGCGAAGTCTATCAAGAAGATGAAATTGGCATGGCATTGAAAAACGCCGCGAAAGATCCCGGTTTCATCAACCCGCATTCGTCGGTTGTTGACAGCGTGTTTCGCGTCTTTTTGGCGAACAACAATCAGCCGCTGACCCCGCGTGAACTCGGTGATATTCTCGGACGTCCCCCCGCGACGATTCTCAAAACGCTCGCCGGGGTGCGTGTGTATTACGGCATCCGCCCAACCGATTAGTGTGATCAGGAGCAAGCATGGGACGTGTGATCAACCCGGACAGCACCGGAAAACAGCGCAATCAGTTGATGCGTACTTCCGCTGAAATGCTGCGGGCGCTAACGCAGAAAAGTGAGTTCGACGACGACGCAAAAGATATGGCGGCGACAATCGTATTCTGTCTGCGCGAAATTGATGAAGGAATCGAGTCTTCCGCTCAAGCATGGGAGAAACGCGATTACTGGAATAAGGCGGAAGAACTGCGCCGCCGGTGGCTATGGCCCGGTTCGGTCGCGGATGAACTTGCGGGTATCCTGATCAGCGAAGATTGGCAGAGGCTTCCAGCGATGCTGGTCAAAATGCTGCCGTACTTCGCAGAAATAAAAATCACCAAGCTGACGCGAAAAGCGGACGAATGGCGCGGCGCATATATGCGACTGGTGCACGAACGCCCGCCCACCCTCTAAAACAACTTAAAGCCCTTTCCGCGGGATTAACGGAGAGGGCTTTTTGATACCAGACTCAGCCAAATACAATCCCAAGATTGCGCGCCATCTGCACAAGCGTTCCGTTCGGATCAACGAATTTGAGCTTGATCGCGTCCGCGAAGGGTACGGCTGTGAGCGTATTCCCATGCAGCGCGACCATATGCCCCCACTTTTCATCGAGAATAAGCTGAATTGCTTCTGCGCCGAACTGTGTCGCCAACCAGCGATCGCGCGGGGTGGGCTGTCCGCCGCGTTGGAGATGACCCAGAACGGTCACGCGAACATCCCCGTCGATTCCATCGGCGATCAGGTTGCCGACAAGATAACCAATACCGCCCAAGCGCGGCTGCATGAGTCCATCGCCTTTGATGTAGTAGTGCTGATCACCGCCCATCGGGGCTGCACCTTCTGCAACAACGACCAAACTGTAGCGCCGTCCTTCCGCACGCAGCGCGCGAATTTTGTCGTTGACGACGGCGATATTAAACGGAATTTCGGGGATTAGAATCGCGTCCGCACCGCCAGCTACCCCGGACTTGAGCGCGATCCATCCCGCGTTACGCCCCATCACTTCAAGCACCATAACGCGGTGATGGCTTTCGGCGGTTGTCTGGAGTTTGTCGAGTGCTTCGGTCGCCGTCAAAATCGCCGTATCAAATCCAAAGGTGACATCGGTCTGATCGAGATCGTTATCGATTGTTTTGGGCACACCAACAATGCGCGCTCCCAGCGGCACGAGTTTGTTGGCAATTGCCATTGTGCCATCACCGCCTGCCACGATCAGCGCGTCCAGCCCGTGTTCTTCCATGCGATGGACGGCTTCTTCCGAGACATCGACATAATCCACTGTGCCATCTTCGCGTTCGATGACACGCACGAACGGATTTCCCCGGTTAACCGCGCCTAGAATCGTCCCGCCGCGCGGCAAAAGATCACGCACGCGCTCCTCGGTCAGGACGACTGGCGGATTACCTGCTAACAAGCCGTCATAGCCTTCACGAATTCCGACAACTTCCCATCCACAGCGATACTTGGCAGTTAGCACCACCGAGCGGATCACCGCGTTTAATCCGGGCGCATCGCCGCCACCCGTTAAGATTCCGATCCGTTTCATACGCGCGCGTTCACCCGTGACGTGGACACAAACGCCCCGATTATACAGCGAAAGAGAAGTATTCATGTTAAACTGGCGTTTCTATAGGATGAAACACGTTGGGAGTATTCTATGGCGGGGAGACGAAACAGTTACTACGACGATGATCGTAACGATCGCCGCAGATCCCGGTCAGGCTCACGATCTCGGTCACGATCAAGTAGAAGCCGCAATGACGGCGATCGTGACTATTACCGCCGGGGCAGCAGCGGCGGCGGCTACCGGCGGCGGCGCAAGAGCGACCGCGAAGCACGCATCGAGCGTACAACATGGCTCTTGCTTGTCTTGGTATTCGCCGTTCTGTACTTCCTGCCCGATTCGACAATTCCAAACTGGATGGTTCCGGCAGCAGGCGCGCTCATTTTGATCGGCTCTGGGGTTTACCAGTACGGTGAGCGTTACCGCGTTAGTCCGATCACGTGGATTGCGGGTGCGGTGATGGCAGTATTTGCATATTACAGCTTCCAATCCGGTGCAAACATGGTTCCGTTCACGCTGTTTACCTTTGCAGCGGTGATTGTGTTGGGCGTAATTACCGGAGAAACGTAATCGTCAAAATGGGGACACTCGTCGGCAATTTGCCCGAGAGTCCCCGCTCAACGGTTGACAACACAGCGAAAATGCGCTATTTCATGCACAACAACTTGTGCAAATTACCTAATTGAGCATCGCCATCATGGTTGAAGGCAGTCACCGCGTAACAGTCGAAGATGTTCGTAAGCTGGCGCTCCCACTCGGCACCAAAGTCGTAGCGGGAGAAGGCTTGCTCAATCGTATTGTCACATGGACGACGATTGTGCACCCGGACGATGCAAATGCCGTCAAGAGTCTGCAAGCGGGCGAACTCATCCTGATGGCACCTCTTGATGCCCCCGGTCAGCCGCGTGCTGCTTCTGATGTAGAGGTGGTGCGGTGGGCATATGATACGAGCGCATCAGGTGTTGTTTTGAGCGAGCCGCCGAGCAGCAGCGCAATCGCGGAAGCGAATGCCTACGGCGTTCCGGTAATGACGCTCCCGGCGGGCAGCCGTATTCGCATGGTCGAGAAAGCGATCGTTAGCCTGTTGGTGGATCGCAGAGGACAGATCGAACGACGCGGCACCCAGATTTACCGCCAACTCACCCAGATTTCCTCGCGTAACGAAGGCATGGCAGAGTTGGTCAGCACGATGGCGCGGCTGACGAACAAAGCGATCGTTGTACAGGATAAGCGGCTGCAAGTGCTGTATAACGCGGTGCAGCCTCATCTGGTGGCGCAGTGGGAAGAAATGGAGACATTTCTCCGCAAAGTCGATAACCTTCCGGTCGAGCTTCAGGATCGGCATCGCGTCGTTGAGGTCGAAAACCCTGTTTTGATGCAGTCACTCCCCGTGCCGGGGATCGCGCGTTACGTCTCCCCCATCATCGCCAAAGATCTAGGTCGCGGCTATCTCTCGATCATCGGGCGCGATACTGACTTTGACGACATTGATATGCTCGTCGCTGAACATGGCGCTGCTGCGTGCGCGCTGGAGATGGCGAAACAGAAAGCGGTCAGCGATACCGAAAAACGGCTGCGCGGCACGTTCCTTGATCGGCTGCTTAATGGGGATGTCACCCCGCAAGAAGCAGTCCGGCAAGGCGAACGGTTTGATCATGATATGGCACAACCGCATATCGCCATCGTTATGGCATGGCAGGGCGAGAAAACGCCCTCACTGCGGCGTTTAGAAACCATCGTCAACAGCGTAGTTTCAGCGCAGCATGTCCCCGGT
Organism: uncultured Chloroflexota bacterium; assembly: GCA_937927665.1. GTDB lineage: Bacteria > Chloroflexota > Anaerolineae > Aggregatilineales > Phototrophicaceae > Flexifilum. The sequence continues at coordinate 23,901 of CALBRY010000401.1, read as the reverse complement.
TTGGTGTGGCAGCGGGAGCGCGAAAACGAAGTTCTCGTGTTTTATGCGTGCGGTGAAGATGAGGCAGTCACGGCGGCGGTAAAGCTGGCGAAGAGCTTCGCGGGCGAGGTCAGTCGTCAGGCGCCCGGCGCAAAAGCGGCGATCGGCATCGGGCAGTTGGCAATGGAAGTCAGTCATTGGCGCACCAGTCATCGCGATGCAGTGCAAGCGCTTGATCTGGCGCGGCGGCTGCAAACGGATAATCCGCTGTATATCGGCGATCTCGGCGTCTACCAACTTATCTTGGGGCTGAACGAGCGCGATAAACTGATCACATTCTGCGAAAAGACACTCGGAAAGCTGACGGATTACGATAAGAATCAGCAAGCAGATTTGATCAAGACACTGGAAGCCTTTTTCGCGTGTCACGGCAACTTGACGAAAACTGCCGAGATTCTGATCGTTCACCGTAATACCTTACTGTACAGAATGAACAGAATCAACGAAATTGCGGGTGTTGATCTCGAACGTCCCGAAATTCGACTCGCACTGCATTTGGCGCTGACAATACGCCGACTGCTGCCGCTAACATAATTATTAGGCGCTTTGCACAACTGAGAAAGCGCCACACTACCACATATTGCTGATCAAGCGACAAAGCAGGCGATACATATCCCCGTATATGTTTCCTACTTGTGCAGTTTGTATCAACTTCAGCGCGTCAAGTTCTTCATTCTGTATCTGGTCACACCGATACGTTCCCCGATAATTATCGCCAATCTTCGGCACGTAATTTTTGTCTATTCACCACAAAACCTCACGACATGTTATTCACGACACCGAAAGGATCGCAGATGGCTTCGGATGATCAACAGACTGACGTTCCCATGCTGCACCCGGATGACACCCGCGAACGGGACGCTTGCGCGCTAATCTGTGCTGTACGCAAGGGCGGGCAAGCAACACATGGGAACGTCAAGCGCACGATTGAGGCGCTCATGCGGATGGGTCACCGCACGGGAATTGTCGACGGTGAAGGGGACGGAGTCGGCATCATGACCGATATTCCCCGTCAGTTGTGGGTCAAAACGCTGGCGCTGCGAAATCTGCGCTCGTCACTGGCAACCGATCCGAATTTCTGGGTCGCGCACGTTATGATCCCCGTCGACCGCCGCTACGATGCGAACCAGATCATCGATACGCTGTGCCGCATGATCACGAGTGAAGGGTTGGATATCCTTTACGATGATGCCGGAAAAGTCGATCGCCACGCGTTGGGCAAGAGCGCACAAGCAAATGAACCGCTTTTCTGGCAAATTGCCGGAATGAACGGACGTGTTGCACCGGAACGCCTCGAAGCGGTGATTTATCGCCTACAGCGCCGCGCCGAACGCGAACTCGATATTCACTTCCCGTCGTTCTCCTCGCGGAGTGTTGTCTACAAAGTGCAGGGAACGGTCGAAATCCTCCAGCGCTATTACCCCGAACTCCGCGACCCAGATTACACCTCAACGGTGACGCTTGGGCATGCGCGCTACAGCACGAACACCAACCCGGTTTTCGAGCGCGCGCAGCCGTTCAACGTGCTTGGGCATAACGGCGAGTTTAATACCGTTTCGCGCTTCCGATTGGAAGCAGAACAGCTCGGCATCTGGTTGAACCCCGGCAACTCAGACTCGCAAGATGTCGATGCACTCATCGACGCATTGTGTATGGAGCATAATCTATCGCTCATCGAAGCTATGGAATTTGTGTTCCCCCCTTTCAGTCATGATCTAATCACCAACAGCCCCGAAATTCACCAACTTTATGAAGATATCCGCCACTCGTTCGGACCATTTGCACAGGGACCCGCCGCTGTTGCCGCTCGTGTCGGCGATCAGGTGGTGTTCAGCGTGGATGCGCTCGGATTGCGTCCGCTGTGGTTCGGTGAAACTGAAAAGGAAATCTTCGCGACATCGGAACGCGGCGTGTATTCGCTCGATATGATGACGGTTGATCCGCGTCCGCTCGCCCCCGGCGAAAAGATGGCAGTGATCATCAACCCCGGGCGCGCCATCGAAGTGATGGATTATCCGGCAATCCAGCGCTACATGCTTCAGAAAAGCCCGTTAGGGTACGGCGGGCGCGGTAGTAACGGACACAAGGCAACCGGCGAATACGGCGCGGTCATGGTGGGCGGCGGCGGTGGCATCGCGGCAGCGAGCGCTGACAGCATCGCAGAACCTGAGTCTGCGGCGATCCGCCCTGCTGCATGGAACGAATCAGCGGCGGCACTGAATACGACGACGCTCGGCGCGCTAGGTTGGGAACGCTATCACATCAGCATCATTGAGACGCTTGCCGAAACGCAAAAAGAACAGGTTGGCGCGCTCGGTTGGGATGGACCGCTCGCCGCATTCAGCCAGACGCGTGTTAATCTGGCGGATTACTTCAAAGAAACGGTCGCGGTTGTCACTAACCCGGCAATCGACCGCGAACGCGAACAGGCGCAGTTTTCGACAGCAGTTTATCTCGGCATGCGCCCCGGCATTCATACGCCGATCACTGACCGCAATCAATCGCTAAAACTGGAAATCCCCCTGTTGATCGGCGGTCATGGTGCGCTCGGCAAGCCGGATGATCTGCGTCAGATAGCACAAAATAAAGGCACCTACACGCTTGACGATGTGCTGACCCATTTCGGTGACCGCGCCGCTGTGATTTCGATGAGCGCCAGCTTTGGCGAATCCGTTTCTGCGGCGCTCAAGCGTCTGGAAGCAGAAGCGATCGCCGCCGTGATGGATGGCGCGCAGTTGATCGTTGTCGATGATGCGGTCGGATTAACCGGCGAACAAATGCTGCTCGATCCGCTGCTCGTGACGGCTGCGCTTGATGCCGCACTGCGCGCGGCTGATTTTACGCCGAATATGCGCCGCCGTGTGGGGCTGGTCGTCCGCAGCGGCGCGGTGCGCGACCTGCACGATCTGGCACTCTTGATCGGTGTTGGCGCGAATGCGGTTGTCCCCTACGCGCTGTATGCGGTTGGATTGGGGATTGCCCCCAAGCCTCCGCGCGAAGATCTGCCCTCGGACGAAGTGATCGACCGCTTAACGCGCACGGTCACGGCATTGATCGGCGGCTTGCAGAAGGTAACCTCGACGATCGGATGTCATGAACTGCGCGGATACGGTCGCGCGTTCAGCAGCATCGGGCTTGCCAGCGATGTCGCCGCCGTGTTTGGTACGCCTAACTACTTCGGATCGGAAGGGCGCGGAACAACATTTGATGATCTGCAAAGCGAATACGAACTGCGCGCCGCCGAACTGCGCGGTGAGCAGCCTGTCAAGCTGTGGAATCCTGATCGCTTCTACCCGAAGATGTGGAAGAAGATCGAAGACATCGCGCATGGCGAAATGACGCTCGACGAATACGAGCGCGATATGCTGGCGCTCGAAGGCGAAATGCCTGTTTCGCTGCGCCACCTGCTCGGACTCAAGACGACAGACAGCGATATTTCCCCGGATGATGTTGATATTTCCGTCGGGCGGCACTCGATGCCGGTGCTGATTGGCGCGATGTCGTTCGGCTCGCAAGGTGAACTTGCGTACCGCGCCTATGCAGAGTCGGCATATCACCTCAATATCATCTGTATCAACGGCGAAGGCGGCGAACTCCCCGACGTAATGGGGCGCTACCCGCATCATCGCGGTAATCAAATCGCGTCGGCGCGTTTTGGCGTGAATATCGGCTTTCTCAACTCGTGTGATTATCTGGAAATCAAGATCGGTCAGGGTGCAAAGCCCGGTGAAGGTGGACAGCTCCCCGGCGCGAAGGTGACGGAGCAAGTCGCACTGGCACGCAGTACCCCCGTAGGCGTTGACCTGATTTCCCCCAGCAATAACCACGACCTCTACTCGATTGAAGACCTCGCACAGTTGATCGATGAACTCAAAACCGCCAATCCGCGCGCGAAAGTCTCGGTGAAAATCCCGGTTGTGCCGGGTGTCGGGATCATCGCGGTCGGCGTCGCTAAGGCGGGCGCAGATATTATCAACATCACAGGGTATGACGGGGGTACAGGCGCGGCACGCGCGCACTCGCTTCGTCATGTCGGGCTGCCAACCGAAATTGGCGTATGGCTGGCACATCGCGCACTCAGCGACAGCGGCTTGCGCGAACAAGTTGAACTCTGGTGCGATGGCGGCATGAAATCCGGTCGCGATGTCGTCAAGATGATGTGTTTGGGCGCAAACCGTGTCGGCTTCGGTACAGTGGCGATGGTGGCGGTCGGCTGTACGATCTGTCGTAAATGTCACGAGGGAACGTGTCACGTCGGCATTACCACGCACATCCGCACCCGCGAAGAAGCACTCGGCAAAGGCATCAAGCACTTCGAACCCCGCGACTACGAGGCAAGCGTACACGGAATCGTCAATGTGTTTCACCTGCTGGGCGAGGATATCAAGCGTTGGACAGCGGCGCTCGGTTTCACCAGCGTTCAAGAGCTTGTCGGGCGTGCCGATCTGCTTGAGCAGATCAACATGACGGATCAAATTGACTTGAGTCCCCTATTCATCCCTGCGCCGAAGAATACCCGCCGCCCCATGCAACCGGGAGTTGGGCGCATGTTGGCACGTCCGCGCAACACTCTTAGTAAGCAGATCACCGCGCTGGTGAGCGAACATACGGCGCATGGTGATTATGAACTCACATATGTTGATGAGCAGGTTATGGCGATGGATCGCGCGCTCGGTACGCACTTGAACGGCGCGATCAGCCGCGGCGAAGTCCCCAACTGCGCCGAAATCGAAGCGATACATCTCAATTTCAGCAACAGCGCTATCCCCGGCAACGGCTTGGGCGCTTTCCTCGATGAGCCAGTCAATATCATGGTCGAAGGCGGCGCACAGGACGGCGTGGCAAAATGCGCTAAAGGCGGCACGCTGGCGATTCTGAAGGGGTTGAACCACGATGGCAGACGCCTCGACGGATCGGTCGGCAAGAGCTTTGCATATGGGGCGCAGGGTGGCACGTTCATCGTACAGGGCAGCGCTGACAGCCGCGCATGTATTCGCCTCAGCGGCGCGGATGTGATCTTTGGTGGAGAACTCAAAGAAGCACTGCGGGATGAATTGGGCGGACTCGGCGCGCGCGCCACTTTGAAAGGCTACGCTTGCGAGTACATGACGAGCGGGCGCGTGATTATCCTCGGCGATCCCGGTCCGTGGATGTGCGCAGGAATGTCCGGTGGGGTGATTTACCAGCGTATTCAGCCGGAGATGAATCTGACAGTCGATGCGATTCGGCGGCGGATCGCGAAGGGCGCAACTGTGGATATTCTCGAAATGGATGAGCGTGGGACTGCCGATGTGCGCGAACTGCTTCAGTACTACATCAACGTGCTTGAGCAGTATAACCAACCGCGCGAGATCGCTCACCTGCACATGTTGATCTACAACCCGGCGGCACACTTCGTCAAGATTGCTGTGCCGAAGCGAGGATAAACCCTGAGGTTAATCGACGAAAACGCCCCCGGTCAATGTGACACAGGGGCGTTTCCGTCAACGAAGGGTTGGGTTACTTCTTCTTCTCTTCCGGGTATTTCATCTCGTCCCAGTCCATCTTGCTAACGAACTTGGTCAACATGCGCCCGTCATCGGTCTTGCCCCGCACACCATAACGTGTCTGTCCGTTCTTGGTGGTGAAGGTGGTCTTCAGGACGTTCTTGCCGTCAATCGTCACCTTCTTGCGAGTCTTCACATCATAAAATTCCACAGAGTCAGCCATCGAAATAACCCTTTCTATGTGGTTGTGGACCGTCTAGCCTATCGGTTTCGTACGTGCGCGCAGTCTTTCGGCTACGCTTGTGAACATCATATTATGCTTTTTCTCGTGAGGCAAGAGAGCGCAAGGGGAAAATACGAGTAAATCCCGTAAAAAAGGGGTTAGGCTTTGGTTCATGTCGAAGGAAGTGTCGCTAAAACACGCTGAACTTTGAGTGCAAGGTTCAATATTAGTCGATTATCCGCATCATCCAAATCAAGTCCTGTAAGTTCGCTGATCCGCTCCAAACGGTAGACAAGTGTATTGCGATGCACATCTAATCCTTCGGCGGCGGCGGCAAGATTTCCATTTGCCCGGAAGAAGCCGTTCAGGGTTCGGATCAGATCGCCCTGCTTACGCTGATCATGTTCCACCAACGGACCGAGGGTTTCGCTGTAGAAGCGGCGCATCGTATCCAGATTGCGCTCTTTAAGCGCGAGTAGGAATTGAAACAGCTTGAGATCGCCATAATAGGTGGTTTGTTCGCGGTCGCCCAGTTCGTTGGCGATGCTCACGGCATCTTTTGCTTCACGATAGGAATCCCGCAGCGCGGAAAGTCCACAAACAGGACGGCTGATTCCGGCGGCAACCAATCCGTTTGGCGTACGCCCTGCCAGCAGAGCGCGCATTTCATCAACGGCGCCGCGCACCCGTTTTGAAGCCTCAAGCGTTTCCATTGGATAGAGTGCGACGATTACGTCGACATACTGCCCCACCGCGCCCGGAATCTGACGGCGCAGCATATCATCTCGTACCAACGGGATCATCGCCTCCAACGGTACACTTGTCCCCGCGTCGGTGACTGCACGGTAAACAGCGACCATATAAAGCGTATCAGCGTCAAAGCCCGCCTGTGCTGCCCGCGTGGACATCAAATCATCGTCGGCAGGGGTGCCGCTCAACCACATTTGCACCCAATCGCCGCGTGCTTGTTCGACCGCGAAGGCGATCGCGCGGCTTTTCGCTAACTCAATCGCGCAGACATCCGCGCCGTAGGTGACGACCATCCGGTCGAAATCGTCCATCTGATCTTTGTTGTCGATCAGCGATAAATATCCTGCAACGCGCTTTTCAACCTTGAGGGCTGTCGTAAATCCTAACGGGCTGGGAACGATCGCGCCGTCACTCTTAGGGGCTTCACGATTCAGCCAATTCTGAAATGCTCCATAGGGGAGGCTTTGAACGACGGAACGCCCGGTCGTGGTTGGGCGACGGGCGACATTCGGATAAACCTGCGCCATGAGAACCCCCGCGTCATCATGCACGACGACGGGCTTGGCAGTGGCACGGGCGATAATTTGAATCAAGCTGTTGAGGTCACGATTTTCGGCAGCGAGACGGGTCAACTGCCGCTGAATTTCCAGCGCGCGCTGCTGCATCTGTGCTTTCTGGTTCACGATCAGCGTGTTGACTGCCCGCTCAATACGCGTGAGGGCGGTATCAGTGGGTAAACTGAGCAGCGCGATATTCCGCTCGTTGGCGGCATCGATTGCCGGCTGCGGTACATCCTCCGCAACGGCAACTGCCGAGACACCCGCGTCTGCCAGATGTCGCAGCACATCCGACAGCGTGATCCGGCTGTCGTAGCTTCGCAGCACGTCCATTGAAACCAGCGCAAGTTCGCTCCCATAAACATCCGGGAAGGCTGGCGGCTGTGCGCGCACCATCACCGCCCATGTAATGAGCATTTCAGGAGCACCTGTCAGCAGGGTTGTACCTAGCGGAAGCGCAAACTGCATAAGGGCTTGTAAAGTTGCGCCGGTTGGATCAGTCATCGCTCACCTGTTTCGTTTCACCTTATTGTAGCGGGCGATAACCAGATGATTATAACGAAGTTGACCAATGGTTGAAGCAGCACTTTGGCACTTTTAGACAAATAAAACCGGGAAGGTGCAGAAACCGCATCCCTTCCCGGTCAACATGTTTAGCGAATTGTGACAACTACGCGCGCTTGACACCGAGAGTCAGCGACTCACCGTCAATGCTGTTGTCCTTCTTCGGATCGCCGGAGGCATCCGGTTCGAATGCGGCTTTGTGGAAGCCATCCGCCACTTCACCCGATTCGAGCACTGTCGCCAGTGTTTCGGATGCGATGTATTCGCGGAACTGCTCGATCGCCTTCGCCAGCTTTTCGGATGCCTGATAACGCACCACGATTTGATCCGTGATGTTAAAGTCGGCATCCTTACGCATACTCTGGACGCGGCGTACGACTTCGCGCGCAAGCCCTTCGTTGATTAAGTCATCGGTCAAGGTCGTATCGATTGCGACCAGATACATACCGTCATCCGCGACCGCGTACCCTTCGGTAGCGATGCGCTTGATTTCGGTTTCGTCAGGTGCAACCGTATATTCCTTGCCATCGATCTGAACGGTGAGCGTCTCACCGCGCAGTAAAAGTTCAGCCCACGGGCGCACGACCACCTGAGGACTTTCCTTCAAGAGCTTCTGAACCTTCGGGAAATCTGCGCCGTACTTCTTGCCGAGCACGTTCGGTTTCGGGCTGAGTTTGTACTCAACGAGACTTCCGGCGTCCGTCAATACGTCAGATTCCTTGACGTTCAGTTCGCTTTCGATCAGGTCAGCAAGCCGCTTGAGCGCTTCGCCTTCGGCAGCGGTGCGCGGCGCAAACAGCGCCTTCGCCATCGGCTGACGCACACCGATCTTGACCGTTTCGCGGGCGGCGCGTCCGAGACTGACCATCCGCTGAACAAGCCGCATTTCTTCGATCGTCGTCTGGTTGATGAGAGCCTCGTCATACGTCGCCCATTCTGCCAAATGAACGCTGATCGGCGCTTTCTCATCGACCGAACCAACCAGATTCCGATACAGCGCTTCAGCGATAAACGGCGCAGTCGGCGCGATCAACTTGGACACCGTGACAAGACACTCATGCAGCGTCGCATAAGCGCTCGCCTTATCCGGGCTCATTCCGCTTTCCCAGAAGCGGCGGCGGCTGAGACGCAGATACCAGTTGCTCAACATTTCGATGAACGCAGCCACCGGACGGGTCGCGCCGGGAACGTCGTAGGTGTCGAATGCTTCCGTGACATCCTTCGTCAGTTGATGCAGTTCCGCCAGCACATAGCGATCGAGCGGATCGCGCTGGCTTGAAGGCGGCACGCTCACCGATGGAGTCCACCCGTCGATGTTGGCGTAGGTGACGAAGAAGCTGTAGGTATTCCACAACGTCAGCCAGAATTTGCTCACCGTCTCGCCGACAAGGTCTTTCGAGAAGCGGCGCGGTTCACCGGGCGGGCTGGCGGTATAGAGATACCAGCGGAACGCATCCGCACCGTGACTGTTCAGGATTTCCCACGGATCGACGACATTCCCTTTGCTCTTGCTCATTTTTTGACCCTTTTCATCAAGGATCAAACCGAGACAAATCACATTTTTGAATGCCACACTGTCAAACAGCATCGATGAGATCGCGTGCAGGGTATAGAACCAACCGCGTGTCTGATCGACTGCTTCGCAGATGTAATCCGCCGGATACTGCGCTTTGAATTCCTCTTGATGCAGGTGCGGGTAGCCCCACTGCGCCAGCGGCATCGCTCCGCTGTCAAACCACACGTCGATAACTTCCGGCACGCGCCGCATGATCCCGCCCGTGCGATTCGGGTTCGGGAATGTGATGTCATCCACATATGGACGGTGCAGATCAAGCCCGGTCAAATCGCGTCCGGCAAGCTGGCTGAGTTCCGCCACGCTGCCCACACAAAGCATATCGCCCGTTTGATCATCCACCCAGATCGGCAGAGTCGCGCCCCAATAGCGTTCGCGGCTGAGCGCCCAGTCTTTCAACTCGGTGAGCCAGTTTCCGAAGCGTCCTTCGCGCACATGACCTGGAACCCAATTGATCGTCTCGTTGAGTGCCATCATCGTGTCGCGGTATTCGGTCGTGCGGATGAACCAGTTATCACGCGCATAGTAAAGGAGCGGCGTACCACAGCGCCAGCAGAACGGATAGGTATGTTCATGCTGGGCGGTTTTGTACATCAAGCCGCGTTTCTTCAAATCGCGGACGATTTCCGGATCAGCGGATTTCACCCACATACCGCGAAATTCGGTAACGGCATCGATGAATGTGCCGTCACTGGCGACAGTTTGCAGGATTGGCAAATTGTGCTTGCGGGCAACTTCCATGTCATCCACGCCGAACGCGGGGGCGATATGAACGATCCCTGAACCATCATCGGTGCTGACGAAATCACCGCTGACCACATAGGCATACTTGCCGTCAACAGGCAGGAACGTATACAGCGGGTTGTACGCCATGCCGAGAAGGTCTTTACCCTTCATCCGCTTGACAACCTTGTATTCCTCCGGGTGATGCAGCACCTTTTCGACCTGCGCCGCCGCGAGGATCAACTGCTCTGTGCCTTCGCCTTCGCCGATCTGTCCTTCCACCTGCACATAATCGACATCTTCGCCGATCGCTAACGCCACATTCGCCGGAAGCGTCCATGGAGTCGTCGTCCAGACGAGGAAGTACACGCCGGGTTTATCACGCAGCGGGAAACGAACAAAGATGCTTGGATCTTTGACATCCTTGTAACCGAGCGCGACTTCATGGCTGCTCAATGCCGTGCCGCAGCGGGCACAGTAAGGCACAACCTTATACCCTTTATAGAGCAGGTTCTTTTCCCAGAACTGCTTGAGAACCCACCAGATGCTTTCGATGTAATCGTTGGTAAACGTTACATAGGCATCATCAAGGCTCGTCCAGTAGCCCATACGCTCTGTGAACCGCTCCCACGCCCCGATGTTACGCATGACGCTTTGACGGCAGCGTTCATTGAATGCCGCGATGCCATACTCCTCGATCTGCCGCTTGTGCGTTAAACCGAGTTCTTTCTCGATGGCGATTTCGACGGGCAGTCCGTGTGTATCCCACCCGCCCTTACGCAGCACATGATAGCCGCGCATGGTGCGGAAACGAGGGAAAATATCCTTGAACGCACGCGCCAACACATGATGCACGCCGGGATTGCCATTAACAGTCGGTGGACCTTCATAGGTCACCCACTCCGGCGCACCCTGCCGCTCTTCTACCGAACGTTCGAATACGCGATTCGCGCGCCAAAATTCCAGCACATCGCGTTCGACTTTTTGAATATCGACTTTCGAATTGACCGCTTTGAACATGACGCTCTCCTTAACGTACCTGCGGGATGACTCAGTGAACCTTTAGCATATTCCCACACCGGAGCGCGTAATGACACGCGGCGTGAGATTGTCCCTCACTGCCACGCGAACACCTCCCATTTTCTCGCTGGTGAATAGCTGTAGCGTCGAAACTTGTTTCCCTATTATTGCGGAATTTGCGTTTTGGGGGTAGAGGCAAGCCTAATTATTCGGGGGAGGTGCGCCGCTCAACCAGTTGATCGCACGATATATCCGCAGTCGCCCGTTTTCCGGCGCATCCGCAACCCGATTGATACGCGCCTCCCAGACCATGCCAAACTGCCCGATTTGCTGTGTGCCTGAACACCGCGCCACGAGTTCGTTTGTTCGGCTGAACTCAGAACCCGTTCCGCATTCAAAGGGCGAAATTGAGCACACGCCGCCAATGGATTGATAGTATGTGACCAGATCGCAAGGCGCGGTCGTCGTCAAATACTCCCATTCATCGACGCCATAATCAAAGTTTTCGTGATTCACTTCTGTCAGCGCCGACTGCGGGAGCGGTGGCGCTGGCGGCATCACAATGGCGATCAAGGTGGGCAAAAAAGGCAGTGAGATTACGACGACGACAACGAGCAGCACTACCCCAAGCAGCAAACACCCGATCGGCTTACGTGAAGGCGGAGAAAGCGTTTCTGCCCCCTCCGCTTCAGGAAGTTCTGTCACGGCTGCCAGACCTGTACGTATTGGATAATCGTGTTGTTTTCGTCATCGCTCGAATACGGATCCATTCCCGGCATTTCAGGGAAGATCGATACCCGCGTGTACTGGGTCGCATTGCGGCTCGAACGGTCAAATAGGCAGTCATAGCGGTAAGGGATGCTGTTCGGCTGTGCCGGATCAACGGGTAATTCTCCCTGACCGGGCGTACGCACACAGCGATCACTGGCGGCGAAAGCGGTCAGCTTTGATTGATAGTACTGTAAAACCTGATCGGGAGATGTGTTGTTAACGCGCATGAAATAGCTGATGTTCGTCGGGGAATCTTCTACCGCTTCGCCCCAAATTTGTGCGCCGGGATACGGATCGACGATCAGCGGTGCGCGGCGCGAATTCTGATCGGCATTCAGGGCAAGCAGTCCGCCCACAATAAGGACGACGCCGATAATGGCGCCGATAACTGCGATGCGAAAGATGGATAAGCGTCCGCGTCCGTCAAACATTTGATTTTGCGTCCCCTTTCACGTCACTCTGAAGCGTCTGCAACTGCGCTGCAATCGCTGTTCCATAAGGAGTATCTCGAAATCGTTCGGCGGCGGCAATCCAATAAGCAAGTCCATCACGGATCACCTCGTCGGAGGGCAGTTCACCCACCCCCAATTGAGCGCGCCACCACATCGCCATCATCACACGATGCGGTTCATTAAGCATCGGGAATACTTGATCAAGCGCCGCCAATGTGCCAGCGGCATCCCCCATCAAGAAGTGCGCCTCCGCCAGATCAAACCGGGTGATGGCGGGCGATCCCTGCGCGAGTGCTTGTTCGTACAACTCGACTGCACGGGTGTAGTTTCCGCCTGCCGCTTCAGTACGCCCTAAATTGTAGAGCGGAAAATGATGATCAGCCGCTTTGTCTAGCGCTTCGTACAAAACGCCACGACTTTCTTCCAACAGACCGAATTGGCGGTAGGTGCTGCCCAATAAAGTGAGTGCTTTAACGTCTGCATTTCCGGCGGCACGAGCCTCTTCAAGTAATACCCTCGCACCCTCAAGATCGCCCGCTAAATAGCGCCGCTGTGCCTGTGTATATACGGTGACCATGCCCCGATTGCCCCAGAGGACAATCAACTGCATGACGATAACCAGCGCGACGGTTCCGACGAATATCCAAGCCCGCTGTTCCGCTGGCGCGATCAGCAGCAGAATCAACCCGATCACAAGCAGGGCAACCGCGATCCAAAAACTGAGTTTCGTCACCCGATCCCAACCGGCATAACTGCGGAGAATCTGCCGCGAAACCCACGTCATACCGTTGTTCCACTCTGCGCCAGCAATTCCGGCGTGAGTTTACCATCGGCGACGGCTTGCGCCATCTCAACATCTGCGCCGATCACGGCTTTCAGGGTCGCCGCCTGTTCGCTTTCAAGGATTTTTTGCCATTCTTCCAGCCCGGAGCGCTGACGTTTGATCGCGGTCACCTGCTCCGCCGCATGCGCCATATCCCCTAAACGGGCATAAGCGCGGGCGAGATAAAGATGAATCAGCACACGATGACGCGCATCCGGCACTTTGAGATCGAGCGCTTTGATAAGATGCCCGACGGCGTCTTGCGCGTTGCCGACGCGATCTTCGATCATGCCGAGGTTGTAGAGCGCGACCCAATCATCGGGTGCGAGTGACTGTGCTTTCGCCGCCGCTTCAAGCGCGCCGTTCAAGTTGTTCATTTGAAGCTGGACTTCGGATAAGCCGTTGTATGCTTCCGGCGATTCGGGCACAAGTTCGATCATGCGGAAATAATCCCGCCGCGCTCGATCCAGTTTGCCGCTGATGCGGAGCAGTTCCGCACGAAAACGATAATGATTCGGCGTATCGGGATCGTTCTTGATCACTTCGTCGATTATGTCGATCGCCTCTTTGTATTCGTTCTTGCGGAGATGCTTGATCGCCTTCTGGTAATCCATCGGGATGCGCGTGCGGAAGATAAAGAAACCCGCCACGAGCCATCCCGCCGCCCCACCGAGCAGCGGCAGTGTGTACTGCGGCAGTACGGTCATGGCTAAGATCAGCGCGCCAAAGGCGGGCAGGATAATCGCAAGAAAACGCCCCCGATCTTCGCGGGTCATGCGACCGACGATAATCACGATTGCGCCGATTACGAAGGCAAAAAACAGCAGTGTTTGAACGGGGCGCACCCATTCACCTTGAACAGCGTTCAACGTCAGGCTGATCGCCCCGGTGATCGCTAATAGAAAGAAAAGCGCCCGCGCACGGGCAGGTCCTATGAAGAGGAGAAAGCGATTAATCATGAGCCTTCAAGCGCAATGTAAATCCGTTTGTTGATGCCGCCCTTGCTTTTATAGTCGGCGATGCGGATGCGTCCTACTTCGCGGGTATTGGCGACGTGTGTTCCGCCGTCTGCCTGTAAATCTAACCCGACGAGTTCAACAGTACGCACTTCGGTAATTCCTTCCGGCAGCAAATTGATTTTGGTGCGGATCAAGTCGGGAATCTGAAACGCTTCTTCACGCGGGAGAATACGAACGACCACGTCGCGCGATGCTTCAACTTCCGCGTTGATTTTCGCTTCGATTTCACCAACCAGTTCTTTTTGCAGCCGTTCAAACTCAAAATCCATGCGCCCTTCGAGCGGTTCCATATTGCCGCCCGTCACCTGAGCGCTGTAATCTCGCCACACAACGCCGCACAAAATGTGCATCGCCGTATGAGTCCGCATCAGCTTGTAACGCCGATCCCAATCGATTTCGCCTCGCACCAGATCACCTACCGAGGGCAGCAGATCGCCCGCCGCGCCTTCGAGCAGATGGGCGTTTCCTTTTTCGACACGAATCACTTTCCATGTGCGATCACCGACGGTGATGATTCCTTCGTCGTTCGGTTGACCACCGCCGCCGGGATAAAACGCTGTCTGATCGAAATAGACGGCGCGCTTTTCACCGTCCACCTGTGTAACCCGCGCTTCGAACTGCTTTTGATAGCTATTGGTCTGATAAAGTAGTTGGGTCATCGCTCGGAGTCCTTTCAGAATCATAGCTGTCCAGATCAGCGCGCATACGAATCATCACACTGCGACCGCCGACCGCTTGCCAGAATGCTACCCCGGCAGGGTTGCGCGCCGCGACATGCCATTCAAAATATGCCAGCCCACGCGAAACAAACCACGCCGCAAGCTGATCCACAAGTGCTTTTCCGACTCCGGAACGGCGGTGCTGCTCATCGACATAAATATCGGCGAGAAAGCCGCTCGGCTCTTGATCGAAAATCTCCGGCGTGAAATCTGCCACCACGCCGAGGATATAGCCGACAGGCTGCCCGTCAATTTCGGCAATCAACGCCCGCGTGAACGGATCAGCGAGCCTATCAACAATGCGCCGTGCATAACGCCGCGCTCCGTTTGGAGCGGCAGGCGGCAAATCCGGGTCAAGTTCCCGATGATACGAAACCAGCGCTTCCCACATCCGGGCAATCACTTCAGCATCATCGACGCGTACCAAACGAACGACTATTTCAGCCACATCACATCCACTTCCACAACCGCCCCTAGCGCCCGCCAGAATGCCTGTTCCGGCGCGTAGAAGCGCGGCACCATCACCAAAATTCGCTGTACGCCGTGTTCAACCAACCAACCGCGTACCGCCTCCACCAAGGATCGCCCTGCCCCACCGTGATAACCGTGTGCATCCAGCGCAAGATCGGTTATCGCTCCGATGGGTTGTTCTGAAACGCCGGGAATCGCCGGAAGCACGACTCCGATGATGTACCCGACAACCCGATTATCTTGTTCGACCACAAAAAAGCCGCACGACGCAAGATCGACCCAGCGGCGCGCCTCCATCATCCATTGTGTCACGTCTTGCGAGGGAGTGCTTTGTGAACGCGCGGCGGCAAGAATGGTGTTCTTTTCGTGCCGGAGCGCTGCAAGCATGGAAAGATCGTCCGCGCGGACAGGGCGAATTGTCATTGACCACTTCAAGCATTTTGAAACGAGTTGAGGCAAAGGATAGCACTCGCACCGAGTTCGGACAAGACACGCCCCTTTTGCGCCGCCCCCCTACCGTTATAATCAAGGGACGTATTGATAGGTCACAAGGGCGAGGCGTCAGTGAATATTCTTATTACGGGAGCAGTGGGGTTTGTCGGGCAGCATCTAATGCAGCATCTGCGGAAAGTATCGCCAGAAGCCCGACTGCATGGGGTTGTGATCGCGCCGCCCGGTGAAGGCGCACTGCCCGCACACTATCACACACTCGACCTGCGTGATCCGGCTGCCGTCGCCGCGCTGATCGACGGGATTCCGTTTTCGCGTGTGTATCATCTTGCGGCTCAGGCGAATGTCGCCCGATCCCATGATCACCCGTGGGAAACACTTGAGAACAATATTCGTATGCAGGTTAATCTGCTGGAAGCAATCCGGCACACCCAAGCGCCGCCGCGATTGTTGATCATCAGTTCGGGCGAAGTTTATGGTACGGATGCAAGCGGCGAAGCGCCTCCTGACGAAACCTCTCCACTGCGCCCAACCAGCCCTTACAGCGTGAGCAAGGTCGCACAGGATATGCTCGGCTTGCAGTATCATCTGGCGCATCAACTGCCGATCATGCGGGCACGCCCATTTAACCATCTAGGTCCCGGTCAGGCACTCGGTTTTGTCGCGCCGGATTTTGCGATGCAGATTGCACGGATCGAGGCGGGTTTGCAAGATCCCGTGATGCGTGTGGGCAGCCTCGACTCGGAGCGCGATTTCACCGATGTGCGCGATATTGTCAGCGCATATCAACTGATTATGGATCGCGGCATCCCCGGTGAAGCCTATAATGTCGCCAGCGGACGCACGCGCCGAATCGGTGACCTGCTGGAAATACTGTGTAAGCTCTCGACAACGCATATCACTGTAAATCAAGATCAATCGCGCCTGCGCCCCGGCAAACCGGGAAAATCTTGGGGAGATGCAACAAAACTCCGAGAAACAACGGGTTGGAGTCCACAGATTCCGCTCGAAACAACCCTGAGTGATGTTTTGAACGATTGGCGCGCCCGTGTCAAACTGGAACAACTGACATGAAAGCGGTTCTGTTTGATCAACCGGGTCAACCCGATGTTCTATATGTAGGCGATATACCCGATCCTATTCCTGCTCCCGATGAACTGCTGATTCGCGTCCATGCGACCGCCCTCAATCGTGCCGATCTACTGCAGCGCGGCGGGGCGTATCCTCCACCGCCGGGAGCCTCTCCCATTCTTGGATTAGAAATTGCGGGTGAAGTCGAACAGGCGGCAGACGGATTTCAGCGCGGCGATCGGGTGATGGGCGTGGTCACAGGCGGCGCATATGCGGAACGCTGCACACTGCCGGTAGGGATGGCGATGCGTATCCCGGATCGGCTGACCTATACAGAAGCCGCCGCGATCCCCGAAGCCTTTTTGACGGCGTATCTCAACTTGTTCACATTCGGACGCTTGCAAGCAGGCGAATCGGTCTTGATCCACGCCGGAGCAAGCGGAGTCGGCACGGCGGCGATCCAGTTGGCGAAAGCAATCGGCGCACGCGTTTTTGTGACGGCTGGCAGCGATGAAAAACTCGCGTTATGCCATCAGCTCGGCGCGGATGAATTGATCAATTACAAGACCGAGTCATTTCGTGAGCGCATCAAATCGGCGGATCATGGGCGTGGGGTCGATGTCATCCTCGATTTCATCGGAGAACCTTATTGGAATGATAATCTCGCCTGTCTTGCGCGCGGCGGGCGTCTGCTGCTGATCGGTTCGATGGGTGGCAAAACTGATGGGCTGGCGATTGCGCCGATCATGTTTAAGAACCTGACTGTCACCGGAACGACTCTGCGTGCGACACCACTTACCGAAAAGACCCGCTTGACAGCTGAATTCTCAGCGTTTGCGCTGGAGCGAATCACACGTGGTGAACTGCGCCCTGTGATCGATCGTGTATTTCCTATGGCTGAGGTTGTGAACGCGCATCGATATATGCACACCAATGCCAATATGGGCAAGATCATTTTGACGATTGAATAAGCCGTATTCCAACGCGGTTTGCACACTTTGCACAGATGGCGTGTCGATTGGTTCAACTGCCTTGCACATTGACGCGCTTTTGTTGATACGTGACAATTCCTTGCACTTATACACCATATACGATTAGGCTGAATTCACAATGACTGCTCCGCACCTACCAGAATTTGTACATCCACCTCAACATTTGATCCCCACAAACAATTATCCGGCGTCGATGATGGATATTCCGCCGTCGCGCATGTTCCTGATCCGCGACGCATTGAATGCCTATCGTCAAAAGATGGGTGCGAACGCCGTCACGTTTGACGCATCACAGGGTGACGGCGGCGCGAGTCTCCCCGGTGTTCCGGTGGAACTGCTCGAAGCGGCGCTCAAGCTGCAAATTGATCACGGTACCGCATACGATCAACCGTGGGGAACGACACGTTTCCGCAAAGCGGCTGTCGAAAACTATTGGCAGTTAAGCGCCGATACCGGATGGGGCGGCGATAATGTGATCTTCGTGCAGGGTGGGCGCGATGGGCTGCAAAAGGCTTATTCCGCGATGGTGAGCCTCGGAACACAGGAAGTCGGCAGCGTCGTCGTTGTTTCGCGCGTGCCGTGGATTTCCTACAACTGGGGACCGTATGCCGTTGGCTTGAACGTGCTGCTCGCCCCCGGTGATCCGGCAGAAGGTTGGGCGTATACACCGGAAGCGATCCGCGCGAGCGCGGCTTTTGCCGCCGAACAAGGGCGCAAAGTTGCGGGTCTCGTAATCACCTCTCCCGATAACCCGACCGGACGCACACTCTCAACCGATGAACAGGTTGTGCTGGCGCGTACCGCACTCGAAGCGGGCTACCCGTATGTGCTGTTTGACTGGATGTACCATTATGTTACGGATGGTGGTCACACCGATGTCAACGCAGTGCTGCGCGCATTTTCGCCAGAAGAACGCGAACGTCTGATCGTCCTCGATGGACTCACCAAGAGTCTCGGCGCATCGAATGTCCGCAGCGCGCACCTGCTGGTTGGCAAGAAAGTTGCCAAGCACATCACCAGCCAAGCATCGCACGCGGTAATCCCGACGTTCTATTCGCAAGCAGTCGCGATTGCAGCATATGAGATGGGTTTTGAAAAAGCTGCTGCACCGATCATCGAGCCGACACGCGAAAGCCGCCGCATTCTGCGCGACGCATTGAGCGAAAAACCTGCGCGCTTTATCATGGGTGATGGTTATTATGCCTTCATCGACTGCACCGCGTACATCGAAGCCGGTGGGCTGAAAGACAGTGAAGCGCTTCTGACCTACTTGGGTGAAAACTACGGGATCGCGGTTGTGCCGGGGGTTTATTTCTCGCCATTCGGTGCAAACTGGATTCGCTTCTCGTATGCGACCCCGCCCGAAATCACACAGGGCGCGGTGGTACGCCTGTTTGAAGGACTGGAATCACTGCTTTCGAAGTAACCCCTTGTCTTGTGAGGTTTATCCTCGCGAAATACAGCATATACTTAGGAGCAGGCGCAGTTCATGTGCCTGCTCTTTTGTTTGATCACATAAGGAAAGTGATTCGTATGTCGATGCAGCCATATTCCAATACATCGCCTATCAGCGATACGCTGGTGCGCCCGCTGATCCGCTGGGTATACGCATGGATGGGTCTCGGGCTTTTGCTCACGACCGCCATCGCGTGGATGACCAACACTGTTCCGGCACTGGTACGACTTCAATCGAATCGCACCATCGTGATTGGCGCAATTATCGCGGAATTGGTCGTTGTGATGGTGTTGAGTTGGGCGAGTACCCGACTTGCTCCGACTGCCGCCGCTGTGCTGTTTCTCGTGTATGCGGCGCTCAACGGGTTCACACTCTCGCTGATTTTCCTCGTGTACGATCTCGGTGTGATCACGAGCGCGTTTGCGACGACTTCCGTACTGTTCGGCGTGATGACGGTAATCGGCTTCACCACCAATACTGATCTCACGAAAATGGGTACGTGGTTGATGATGGGGCTGATCGGTCTGTTGATCGCAATGCTGGTGAATTTCTTCTTGCGGAGCACTGCCGTAGAATACCTGATCAGCATCGTCGGTGTGGTCATCTTCACGGCGCTCACAGCTTATGATACGCAGAAGATCAAACGGCTTGCCGCCTCCCCTGAATTCGCGGTTGAAACACCGATCCTGATGAAGTTCTCGATTTATGGCGCGCTGACGCTGTATCTCGATTTCATCAACCTGTTCCTGTTCCTGCTGCGCTTGATGGGACGCCGCCGCTAAAACAGGTTCCACAAATGGAATCAAAAACGGGGTGGACAAGTCCACCCCGTTTTGTTTTGGAGATGGGGTTACTTATTCGGCGGACGGCGGCAGAAGCACCGCATCGATCACGTGGATCACACCATTCGCCGTCTGAATATCGGTCACGATAACTTCGACCGTGTCATTCAGGAATACGCGACCATCAACAACGCTGATGCTGATCGAAGCACCCATCGCGGTCGGGACAGTTTCGCCATCAAGCGCGACGACAGCTTCTGCCAACACTTCGCTATTCACGATGTGGTAGAGCAGCACTTGGTTCACCAGCGTGCGATTGGCGAGCAGTTCCTCAGCCGTCAAGCCGAGTTCTTCGAGCAGGGCTGCGAAGGCTTCGTCAGTCGGGGCGAACACGGTCACATTGACGCTTTCGCTGCCGAGCGTGACGCTTGCCAGCGGGGTTGCGCCAACGGCGGCGAGCAGAACGGTGAACTGCGGTTCATCCGCTGCGGCATACGCCGCGACAGCTTCCGCGATCGTCAGTTCGGTCGTGTCGCCAATATCCGGTAGTGCGAACGCTGCCACTTCAGGTGTGGCTTCGATTTCTTCAGTTGCTTCAACGGTGGCTTCGACAACAGCTTCTTCAGTCGCCGCTTCAACAACAGCTTCTTCGGTGACTTCAACAACAACTTCTTCAGTCGCTGCTTCGGTTGGCGGGACTTCCGTTGCGGTTGGCGGAACTTCAGTTGCCGTCGGCGGGACTTCCGTCGCAGTCGGCGGAACTTCGGTTGCGGTCGGCGGGACTTCCGTTGCGGTCGGTTCTTCTGTCACAACTTCAGCGACAGCTTCCGTTACTACTGCTTCAACAACGGCTTCTTCAGTCGCTGCTTCAACAACAGCTTCTTCGGTCGCTGCTTCAACAACTTCTTCAGTTGCCACTTCGGTGGCTTCAACAACAGCTTCTTCGGTCGCCACTTCAACAACAGCTTCTTCAGTTGCTGCTTCGGTTTCAGCCGCTTCTGCGATCGCTTCAACCGGCGTTTCCGTCGGCGGACGCGGTGAAGGTGTTGGAGTTGTGGTCGGCGCACACGCCGCTAGCAAAACCGCCAAAAGAAGCAGCCCGATAATCCAGTACCGTCGTAAACTCGACATGCACATCCCTCCCAAGAGTCGCGCAGTATGCGGCAAAAGCCTTGCCAAAGCCAATAAATCTTTTGCCAGCTACAAAGAAGTAATACTGCCTGAAACGTGCATTTAAGTGTAGGTGGAATGTTATGAGAACAATTCAGTCAGGGTTCTGGGCGGACTGCACAAATTCATTCAGCGCCGTCAGCGAATACAGCGGCACCGCGGATTTCGTTGAATCAATACGCCGGATTAGCCCTGTCAGAACATCTTTAGGACCAAACTCGACAAACTGCTGCGCGCCATCTGTAATCATCCGCTGGACGCTTTCCGTCCAACGAACAGTGTGGGTAAGCTGTTTTTCAAGTTCTTCCCGAATTTCCAACTCGCCGCCGAGCGGTTGGGTGGTGACATTCGCATAAACCGGAATGGTCGGGGCAGTGAATGAGGTCTGAGCGAGTGCTGCTGCGAACTGCTCCGCAGCACCGCGCATAAGCGGTGAATGTGATGCGATGCTAACTGCCAGTTTGACAATCCGTTTTGCACCAGCATTTTTCGCCAGTGCGATCCCTGCATCCAGTGTGGGGACATCGCCCGAAATCACGATTTGTCCGGGGCAGTTGTCATTCGCCACAACCAGAACACCGCCTGTTTCGGCACTTGCGCGTTCGCATACGTCGCGCAGCGATGTAGTATCTAGACCGAGGACTGCCGCCATCGCGCCGGGCATGGTTTCGCCAGCGGATTTCATCGCGCGTCCGCGTTCACGTACCAAGCGGAGTCCGGATTCAAAACTAAGCGCACCCGCAAAAACGAGCGCAGTCACTTCGCCAAAGCTGTGACCCGCAAGAAAGGCTGGAATCGCATGAGGAAGTTCTGCTTGAAGGGCGCGCGCAACTGCGATGCCATAAACATAAAGCGCGGGCTGTGTGTTGACAGTATCATTGAGATCAGCTTCGGGACCTTCAAACATCAACTGTGAGAGGTGAAATTGCAGAATGTCATCTGCTTGTTGAAAGATCTCACGCGCTGCCGGATAGGCACTGGCGATTTCTTTCCCCATGCCGATAACCTGCGAACCTTGCCCCGCAAAGACAAATGCCGTAGCAGACCAGTTCATGATAATGTGTAACACTCTTCAGGTGATGAGAGAATGGCGCAACCGTCAAAAACATACAATGTAATCGCCTGTCTGCACAAGGGGCGATACATTAGAAATATATGAACCAAACAAAGAGCCGCATCCGTCAATGGGTGCGGCTCACAATGTCATCCTTGGGAGAATTACGAACCGCTCTCCACATCCAGCACCGTCTGCCCTTTATAGGTGCCGCAGGCAAGGCAAACACGATGTGCAACGTGATACTGACCACAGCTTTCACATTTGACAAGGTGTTTCAGCGACAGCGCATCGTGCGCGCGGCGGCGATGGGTACGGCTATGTGAATGACGCTTTTTTGGTAGGGGACCCATCGGGTTTCTCCTTAATCAACACACGACCTGCCATCTAGGTAGGTCACAACAAAGTGTACGCGATTATAGAGGCGGGGAGAGAACCCCGTCAAGGTGAACCTTTTGCCGATCACTGTGCCAACTTCCGCAGAACTGCTCCTGAAAGACCCTGATCTGCCCGTATGGATGCGCCGCGCCTTTCGTGGAACCGATTGGGGAGCGCTGCTGGCGCTGGCTTTTAGCATACTCATAAGCTGGTCATTCGTCGTGCAATCGGGTGTTACCGGCGGGACGGCGCTTGAGCGCAGCATTTTCCGCACGGCGGATACAGCGGAGGCACTTGTCGAAGGTCGTATGTATCCGCGCTGGTCACCGTATGTGATGGGCGGCATTGGCGCGCCGATCGCTCATTATCTGCCCCCACTGCCCGCCTATTTCCCGGCGGTGATTGATGCGCTGTTCGTCGAAGATCCCGCGCTGGCGGTTCGTATTGCCGCGCTTGCAGCGCTCACGATCGGAGCCGCAGCAGCATACGCCTTCACAGCGCGGCGGTTGGGCGGGAGCGCTGCGCTGATCGCCAGCCTGCTTTATACATTTAGCCCAACGGTCGGCATCATCGTGCCGCATCTTCAAGGCGATCTAACGCATATCTTCACGCATGCTCTGCTTCCCGTATTTCTCTGGGCATTCGATGGATCACTCACGCTCGGTCGGCGTATTGATCTGACCGTGCTCATTTTGAGTGGATCGGCGCTCATCCTGACTGATCCGCTGTGGTATGTAGTGGGAATCCTGCTTATCTTCCCGCTGATTCTTCCGGCAGTTACCAAATACACACGCCTGACGCTCCGAACAGCACTGCTTGGAGTCCTTGTGTGCGGCGGACTCAGTGCTTTTTATTGGCTGCCCGCGTTGGTCGAACACGATATGGCGGTATGGCTCAAGGCGCTGCCGTCAACAACACCTACGATCACGCTCGGCGGACTGCTCTCCGGTTTTCCGCTGCTCGATCGTAGGGCGATGCAGCCGATCTATCCGCACGCCCTCGGTGTGAGCTTATTAGCCTTTCTGGGTCTATCACTGCCCTTTCTGCTTCGGAGCAAAGCGCACGCTGTCCAACAGATCTATGGCGCACTTGGTGTAATTGGCGCGCTCATTCTCGTGACATTGATTCCCGATCAAACCCACTTGCTCGGCGTGGTTGTGCTGTGCCTTTCGATTGCGGGCAGCAGTGCGATCGAATGGCGGGAATGGCTGCCTGTAAAGGCGCAGCGTCTAGTACTACCATTTCTCGTTGGAGTACTTTTGATCGGCGCTATACCCGTCTGGTTGACCCCGCCCGCAGAAGCCACCCGGATAGATTTTTCGCCAGAAGCGCAGATCGCTTTTGAACAAGCCGGGTTT
>CALBRY010000400.1 GCA_937927665.1 uncultured Chloroflexota bacterium | reverse complement strand
ACCATGTGTTCGTCTCGCCCGGTGCGATGCGGTATGTCTTGAGCGTCATCGGAAATGTGCCGCCTTGCTCAGACGGTACCTCGCAGAACATTACGGCGTTATCCCATGTTTCGCACGGAACTTTGCTGCCATCTTTGGTAAACCGTTCGGTGACGATGTTGCTTAACACGGCGCGAACATTGCGCGGCACCCATCCTGAGCGGAGCGGCACATGGGCGACATGCAGTCCCAAGTCACCCATGCAGCCGTATTCGCCGTTGATATCAACCATGCGCTTCCAGTTGATCGGTTTATTGGGGTCAATATCGCTGCTGTGCAGGAATCCTGCTTCAACTTCGATAATTGTACCGAACTGGCGCGCCTTGATGCTTTGAATAACACGTTGTGCGCCGGGGAAAAATGGAAACTCGGACGAGCATCGGACAAAGACTTCGGGGTGCTGATCGATCACGTCCAGAATCGCCCGATTTGCCGCTTGATCGATGCCGAATGGTTTTTCGCCCAACAGATGCTTTCCGGCTTTGATGATGTCGGTATAGAACTGTTGATGCAAATTGTGTGGCACAGCGCAGTAGATCGCGTCGATCGCGGAACTGCCGAGCAGATCATGATAATCGGTGGTGCTCATTTGAATGGTCGGGAAATTGGCGGTGTACCACTCAAACAGCGCCGGATTGGTATCACAGATTCCCGTAATGACCGGCTCAAAGTCAAGATCGAGCAGGTGCATCCACCGCGCCGCCGCGCTGGCGAATTCACGCCCCATCAACCCCAAGCCGATAATGCCGAACCGAATCGATCGCTTTGCCATGCTGCTGTGCCCTTTTGTTAGTTCAAAAACTGCGCCGCTTGTTCAGGGGTGGCGTCATCGTGAACAACCGCCATCAAAGCGCGGGTGATCGCTGCCGGTTTTGCGTGCTGAATCACATTGCGCCCGTAAACAATACCTTTTGCACCCTGACGCATCAACTCGTAGGTGCGTGCCAGAATTTCAGTGTCGGAAACTTTGCCGCCGCCGCGTACAAGCACGGGTTTTCCTGCCGCCATTTCGACGATGCGATGATATTGGCTCGTGTCGTCTGCGGGGTCAGCCTTGATAATATCCGCGCCGAGTTCAATTGCCTGACGTACCAGCGGGATCATTTTTTCAATGTCGCCATCGACCGAGTAGCCGCCCTGCCCGCTAATCGTCTGCATCACGAGCGGTTCGATCATGAGCGGCATGCCATAGCGCTCACATTGAGGCTTGAGCGCCATGATATTTTGGACACACTGATCCCACACATCCGGCTGATCCGGCAGCATAAACAGGTTTGCGACCACACACGCAGCATCCAAACGGAGCGCCTGTTCGAGCGGTTCGTGAATCATGCGGCTGAACAGTGAGCGCGGGAGCTTTGTACCGTACAGGTTTGCGATATCCGTTCGCAGCACAAGTGCGGGTTTCGCCTTGCCGGGGATCGCTTGCAGCAGCGGTGCTTGACCAACGCTGAGTTGAATAGCATCCGGGTTCGCATCGATCAAGGTGCTGACCACCTGCGGCATATTTTCAATACCCGCGAGAAAGCGATATTCACCAAAAAATCCGTGATCGACCGCAACATCAAAGCACTTGCCGTCCGCGGCAAACAACCGCGCCATCCGATAATCGATAGTCATCTTGCATCCTTGTGGGTATACCCCTGCAAATTGCAGGTGGTGATCGATAAGCCATCATGCTGAACCTGCTGCACACGATCCCGGGCGCGAGTGCGCGCCTCGGCGGTGTCGAGTATGGTCAGCATGAGTTCAAACGTTTGCTGTTCACCGGGCTGTAAAACCACCAATCGCCCGGATTGGCGCGCAGCGTTTTGACCTTCCGGTATGCAGTTACCGGGTTCTACGCCGCAAACATAGATGCCCTGACGTGTGTTCTTCCACTGTGTCAGATACGGCATGTGATGGGTATTCCACGCAATTTCCAGCCCGATGTCATCGCGGATCAATGACGCTGAAGCGATGTCTCCGCTGTCATCTACAAGCACGCGTGGATGATGAAAGAAAACCTGTTCCGGGTAATTCGGAGCGGCTTCGTCGTAATGCTGCCATGTGTCGATTCCGGCTTGCGCGGCAGCATCACGGGGATAAACATCACTGGCGACGACCAGTTCTGTACCTTTGCGGATCAACGGATAGCCAAAATTGCAGTGATACAACAGCATGAAAGGCGCAGGCTGATCGCTGCGATTGACAATCTCATCCCGGATGGCGATTCGAGGCTCACCGATGAGCAGGCTGTATGTGCGTTTCATAGTGAACTGGCGACCAAACAGGCTCGATTGGTGGATCACAGCGGATAGACGCACGGCATGTTCGCCGCGCTCAATGCTGACCTCAGCGGCACGCTGTCGGGTATAGTCGCCATGAATATCGCGCCCATCTTCCGGAGGTCCAACATGATCGAGTCCGCACGTGGTGAGAAGCCCGCCATTGAACAGACCTAACCAACTTTGCCCATAATCAGGTCGATGGGGGGAACCGGGGGAAAGCCATGTAAGCGGCATGCCGTTATAGTGTGCTGACCAGATATCCATTCCGCGATCCGGCAGCAGTGTGAAGGTGAGTCCACTGCTGTTGTAAGCATCAATGATCCGCATTCCGTCAGGGAGCGTGGACTCGCGAAAGTCGATAAACTGGCGCATATCTAAACTATGTTGGCGGATCAGTGCGAGATTTAGCCACTCTTTTGACATAACGACTCCGTTGTCACACTGCGCGGATGACCTGTACGCCTGCCGACTCAATTTCAGCGGCGGCATCATCCGGCAATTGCATATCGGAAACAAGGAAATCAATTTCCGCGAACGATGCGACATTGAGCGAACAGACCATGCCGTACTTGCTGCTATCGGCAGTGAGCACCACCTGTGCACCCTGCTCAACCATCGTGCGCTTGATCTCCGCTTCGAGCGTGTTGGCGGTCGTCGCTCCGTGCGCCAGATCAAATCCACCGGAAGCTAGAAATGTCCAATCGGCGTTAAACATACGCAGCGATTGCAGCGTTTGCGGTCCAATCAAAGATCGGGTGACCGGGCGCAGAATGCCTCCCGGCATAATCACTTCGATATAGGCAAATTGGCTGGCAGCCATTGCGACATTCAGAGCAGGGGTGATCACGCGCAGATAATCAAACGTCTGCGGCAGATTTTTGATAATTTCGACTGTCGTTGTTCCGGCATCCACCATGAGCGTTTGCCCGTTGGAGATGAGTTCAGCGGCGCGCTGACCGATGCGCCGTTTGCGCTCGATGTTCAAAACGCTGCGCTGCTCAAGGTAGGCTTCTTTTTCTGTCGGAGGGCTCTTGGAGACAGCGCCACCCCAGATGATTTCGCATAATCCAGCAGTTTCGAGATCGCGCAAATCGGTCCGAATCGTCACAGCGGAAACGTGAAGCAGTTCGCACAGTTCAACTGTTCGAACCGTGCCTTCACGCTTGAGAATGTCCGCGATGATACGCTGTCGTTCAACTGCAAGCAGCGTCGTGTCTTGATTGTTCATCATCTGATACCGCACCGATCGAACCAGTTATATCAACTGTATTGGCTTTCGCTTTTCTTGTCAAACTTTTTCTTTTTTTCGTTTTGCGGTACATATATCCACATTGAAAGGAATTTGCAAAGTAAGCAAAACCACACAGCAGGTATTGCTGGCTGGTGAAAGTGAAAACAAGATGACACATATTGACGTGCGGATTGCGAATAAGAGGTTATGGGTCGGTGATGAAGCACGGGCATTGATCAGCGGTGAGGTACATTTTTGGCGACTGCCTCCCAGCGCGTGGCAGTCGGTCTTGCGGCAGATCAAGGCAATGGGTTTGAAAATCATCAGCACGTATGTCTGTTGGGAATTTCACGAAATCGCGCCGGGAGAATACGACTTTACCGGATGGACGGACGCCGCACGCAACCTGATCGCGTTCGTCGAACTTGTGAAATCAGAAGGGCTGTGGCTGATACTGCGACCGGGACCGTATATCTATGCGGAGTGGCAAAATAACGGCGTGCCTGATCGCGTGGCGCATCTACATCGGCTGCATCCGGCTTTTGTGGAGGCAGCAAAGGATTATCTAGCGGCAGTTCTGGAGACGATCACCCCTCATCTCGCGGTGAACGGCGGCGCGGTAGTGCTGCTGCAAGCCGATAACGAACCGGACGCATGGGCGGGATTTTTCGCGCGTCCGCTTGGTTTGTTGGATGAAGCAGGGATGTTTCAAGACTATCTGCGAACCCGCTACGACGGCGATCTCGATCGCTTGAATGAAGTATGGGAAACAACGCTGTCTGCGTTCGATGACGCACGCGCAGTCACCACACCTACCGTACTGGAACGTGCGTCGCTGAACCGTTATCTAGATTACCGGCGCTTTCTCTACTGGTACAGCGGGGAGATCGCGAGGTGGACATCGGCATTTTATCGAGAACATGCGCCGGGAATGCCGCTCTTGATCAACCATTACCCGCATCATCTTGTGCAGAATTGGCGCGAATTAGAAGCGCACGGCGACATCAGCGGGATCGACTACTATTCGCACAACGAATTCAAACGCGATAGTTGGGAGCACAGCGAATTTCTTCACCTGCTGCGTTATACACGCACCTATGCTGCCCTCCCGTTTATCGCGGAATTTCAAGCAGGAATCTGGCACGGGTGGCATCAGATCAGCGGTATATTGACTCCGCAGCATTATCAGTTGGCAGCGATTTCGGCGCTTCTGGCGGGGATGGCAGGTTGGAACTGGTATATGCTTGTCAACCGTGACAACTGGTACATGAGTCCGATCAACGAATGGGGGCGAACCCGACCAGAACTCCTCGATGTCTTCAAGCGACTTGTCACATTGTTTGAAGCCGTCGATCCGCCGAGTTTGACCAAGTTGAGCGAAACAGCGGTCGCGCTAGATGTTCTAGATCGCTCGTCGGAGATCGGCGGGTTTGACGATCCGATCCGAACAGCGTGTTACCACGCGGATATTGATTACGAATGTTTTGATCTGGCATCCGGCAAAATCCGCAAACCGCTCCTGCTGTACAGCGGGCATCGCTGGATGGATGCGGATTCACAGCGCCGCCTGCTTGAGTATGTTGAAACGGGCGGGCATCTGGTGTTTTTCGATCAGCTTCCCGTACTGGACGCATCACTGCGTCCATGTAACTTGCTCGGTCTACGAGAACCAGAAAGCATACTTTCCGGGGCAAATCTGAGCATTTCGTTGAGCGATCAAACGTGTGATGTGAGTGTAGCGCATTGCTTCCGGTATGATTCCGTTCCCGGTGAGCCTATTTACGCCACACGGCGCATGGACAGCGGCTGCCATGCCGAAGAACAGCACATCTTATTTGCATTGCCTGTCGGCACGCGCACCTTGA
>CALBRY010000399.1 GCA_937927665.1 uncultured Chloroflexota bacterium | reverse complement strand
GTCATCATCAACTGCGAGAATGGACGCATCCGAACCGAGCAGAACGAGATACGGATCAACGTTGCTCGTAGAAATCATCTGAATACTGATTTCATCGCCTTCGCTGGCGTTGAAAGCTGCAAGCAGCGCGCCGTCAGTTCCTTCGAGGGTGAGTTCAAACACTTCGCCGTCGCTCATCAGCGGCAGATGAAGGGTGCTGGGATCGGTTTCTGTTTCTTCCTTCTGTGCACTCACCGCCACAGCCATTGATGCAACTACGAGAACGAACAAGACACGCAGCGAGATTTTGCGAAACGAGTTCAAGTGCGGACCTTTCATAGTGAGACGATAATCATGAGCGTGAAGCTCATGAAAAGTATATATGGCATCCGCCGAAAACACTGGGACTAAAGGGATAAAAGCTTGCAAAAAAGACGTTAAAATGAAGCGGTATTGCGCCAGAGTCAACAAAGGAAAGCTTATGTCGCCAGATCCGACCGATCGCCAGCGGCTCACCCGCGCTTTAGTTTATGGCGCGGTCTTGTCCGCTGCCGGAGTCGCACTGTTTGTGCTTTTGTTTATCGGGATGAGTGGACTCGATAATACGCCCCGCCTGTTCATCTCGATGTGCATCCCGCCTGCGATCATCGCGCTGGTTCTGGGTGTGTATATTCTTGTGGTGCGCGGCAGACAATCCCCTTAGTTCGTTTGTTTTGTGAAGCGATAGATCACGGCGACAGGCGAGGATAACGTACTCACCGGTTGATCAGCAGGTAGGAGCGGCGGTTCGGCGAACGCATCCAGCGTCAGCCCGACCGCCGCCGCCGTGTCTATCACAGTGGAGATCGCGTGTACTGTGTGTTCGACCGCGAACACCACGCCGTTGACCTCGAATGTACGCTGTGCGCCGCTCTGGAACAACAGCGGATGCACATCGCTGATCACGGCTGTGCCTCCAATTTTCAACACACGCGCCATTTCTGAAAATGCGTTCTGAATCGTTCGCAGGTGTCCGATCGCAAGTCCGCACACGATCACGTCAATCGATTCTGCCGCAAGCGGCACATGATCCATTGATGCGGCGGCACGGCGCGGTGCTGGACTGCGAACCAGCATATCGATACTCGAATCAAGCCCGATCACCTGCTGCGCGCCGCGCTGATCGCACAACAAGGCATAACGCCCCGTCCCACATGCCAGATCAAGCACAACTTTCCCGGTCAGCGGCGGGAGAACCTGCAGGACGGCGGCTTCTTCAGCGCGCATAAGGGCATTGTGCGCGTGTGGAGGATATGCCGCCGCCCATTTCTGATATGCCAGTTCACTGGAAAGCGGACGCGGTCGGCGGTTGAGCAAGCGTGCGAGACGCTGGATCATGCGGATGCCGTTCGCGTTTTCAGGGTGCGGTAATTGATGGCATAAACGAATGTATCGGCATGCGTGCAGCCTACACTGAGGATGATCAAATCCGCCCAAACATCAAACGCGCTGTCTTGTAGGGCAAAGCGGCGGCGCATTCCTGATGGCAAGCGCAGCCATGCCCACGCGACCCGACGCTGCTCATCATAATCGGCACGTTCGGCAAGCTCACGCGCCCAACGCGGTTGAAGCCATTCGCCATATTTGATGAACAAACGCGGCGACTGTATCGAGAAATAAGCCGCGCTCAACATAACAACGCCGATCAAAAAAATGGGGAAACGCGAATTGGCGATGCTCATCATGAGCGAAGCGCCAGTAAAGCTGAACCAGCCTCCCCAGAAGAGCATTGCCGGGAGCGGGTAATAGGTGTTATACGGAGCGCCGTAGATACGCATCTGCCGCAGCACTGGCTCTTTAAGCCAGCCCAATCGAATCATGGCAAGGCGCAGCAAAAACGCTCCACTGATCAGCACCCCCACTCCCCAAAAGGTTTGAGTGAGCATGGTGGTTATCCGTTCACGGGGAAAATCCCCGCCGCTAGAGCGCCACGAGCGAGCGCGCCCCTTTGTAGAGCGGGCACACGCAGCGTTCGCATTCCTGCCGCTCACCCCGTTCGACGGCTCGGCGCAAATTCACTGAGTCCGGCGCATCAAGCGCGGTGGCGATCCCTATATTGATCTTACTCGTTGTTGGCAGAAAAAAGCACGGACGAATTGCACCATCTACCTCGATTACAGCAGAAATACGCGGCGCATTACATCGTACCGGCGGAAATGACGCTTCACCGAGCAATCCGCCGAAATAAGCAAGCATCCGGCGCAGTTTTTCCGGCGATTCTGCGATGCGACCGGATGCGAAATCTGCCGCGAAATCGTGCTCAACTGCTTCAAGCACGCGGGAAAACTCGCGCAAATCGTCGGCGTTGAGCGCCGATGAAGGCGGTTGATGTTCAGATGGGGGATTGATCAAAAGTGGAATCGCGGAATCGGCTTGAAAACGATCCCCGAAAGCGACCGGACTTGATACATCAACCGTGAGAAAGCTAATTCGTGTGACATCAACCTGCTTGCAAGCGGTAATGATCGCCGGAAGTTCGCGAAAATTCGCCTGTTGTATCGTGGTGCGCGTGCTGACCGGAATACCTGCCTCGCGCACGAGGCGAATCCCCTCAAGGATCAGGTCAAAGCCATCGACACCGCGAATTGCTTGGTATGTTGCGGGTGTGCCGCCATCGAGACTGACGATCACCTCATCCACGCTGGTGATTACATCGTCGATCTGCTTGCGGAGAAGCAGTCCGTTGGTGAGCAGCATCACCACCGCGCCTTGTTCACGGAATAACCGCGCCGCCGCTGCCCATTCCGGGTGCTGCATCGCCTCACCGCCGCTCAATACGATCCAGCGGATGCCAAGCGGTTTGATCTGCGCGGCAATCGATTCGATCAACGCCATCGCCATATTCCGGCGCGGGTTTCGCCAGATATCGCACGTAACGCAGCGGCTGTTGCAGCCGTCCGTCAGATAAAGGGTGAGGATCGGCAGCGACCGCAAACGATCCGAAAGGAGATTTAGAAGGTGTCGTAGAGCCATAAACAGAGTATAGTTCAGCCTTATCGGTGCTGCCATGTGGCAGTTAATCGAAGGATGCTATAATCAATCTCTGTGTCCGCCGCGCGCAAGCGCCCTGCTGGTCAACGATTATCTCATGTTAAACCCTGAGTTTCTAAAAAATGGACCGGGTCCGCGCCTTGCCTTCATTACAATCGCCGATTCAAAGCTCATTGCGGAGAATATGGTTGCGTTTGCCAATACCGAAGGCGGGACGCTTGTCGTTGGCATGACCGAGGAAGGCGAACTCGCAGATAAGACCGATCTGGAAACGCTCGGTAAAGCCCTGCGCGAAGCAGACGGTCAGTGTAACCCCTCTGTCGTAACGGGCAGTTGGGAAGCGGTCGAAACGGAAGAAGGCACCGTTTACGCGCTCCGTATCCCCCGCAGCATTGAATTACACGCGCTCACAGACGGTCGTGTGTTGATCCGCAGCGAAGACAGCGTGCGTCCATTGGGCGGACAGGAAATTCTCAAGCTTGCCAGCGCAAAAAGCACGGGCGATTTTGAGAGTGAATCCGTCATGGGCGCGACACGCGATGACTTCAGCCCGAAGATCATCGAAGAATACCTAACCAAACGCGCCGAACGCACCAAGCGTCCGTATAACGGCAAAATTGACGATCTGCTCCGCGAAATCGGGGCGATCGATAACAGTGGGCGTCCAACCGTCAGCGGGATCATGCTCTTTTCAGAGTATCCGCAGCATTGGCTACCACAATGCGGCGTCGTGTTCGCCAAGTTTGTCGGCAAAACGCCGCGCGGCGAAAACGGACTCGCGGGCTATTCGCGCCGTGAAGAATTGACGGGTCCCCTTCCCCGCTTGATCGAAAGCGCGTGGAATCTCGTCTGGAGCGAAATGGCGGTCAGCGCCGTTGTGCAGGGATTGGAACGCGAAGAGCGTTACGAATATCCCCCGTTCGCCGTTCGTGAGGCAATCGTCAACGCGACATGCCATCGGGATTACCGCCTAAGAGGTCGCCGCATCGAAATCCGTATGTATTCCGATCGGCTTGAGGTGATCAGTCCCGGTGGTCTACCGGGGTTCATCACGGTCGATAACATTGTTGATGAGCATTTCAGCCGTAATCCGCGCATTGTGAATGGTTTATTCCAATGGGGCTACATTGAAGAATTAGGGCTGGGAATCGACCGGATGCTTGAAGTAATGGATCAAGCAGGACATCCCGCGCCGAGCTTTGATGCGCGTCCATACAGCTTCGCGGTGACGCTGCGAAACAGCCGCGAAAAAGTCGTCGTACCCGATTGGGTACGGAACACAAATTTCCGGCAGGCGCGCGCGCTCCAGTACATCAAAGAACATGGATCGATCACGAACCGCGAGTACCGGACGTTGTGCGCGGGTGTGAGCGCTGAAACACTTCGCCTTGATCTGGCGGATATGGTCGAGCGGGGAATACTGCTCAAAGTCGGGTCGAAAAAAGGCACTTACTACATCCTAAAGTAAGACCGGCTGATGCAGCACTGGCTAAAATAACATCGACTGAAACGAGTTAGGTTAACCGCGTGGCAACAAAACGAGACCCTCAACAAATCGCCGCGTTTTTCGCCAGCATTGGGCGTATTGTGCGGATTGCGCTCCTAATCACCCTGACAGCGGCGGTGGTATTCGTCGCGCTCATGATTGGTCAGGGCGTATCACCAGAGCGAACGTTCAACAGTGTGACGCTGTTGGGTGCGCTGGCACTGCTCACTGCGCTCGTGTATCTCCCCCTGCGCGCCCTCAGTGAGCGGCTGTGGAATTCAGTACTGCAAATCACGCCCCCTAAGCAGGTGGTTGAAGAAACAACGGCACAAAATGCTGTCCTCGTCGCAGACCTTCAGCGTTTGAACAACGAAATGCGGCGCTTGGATTCGGTCAAAACCGACTTTGTGACGATCGCAAGTCATGAACTCCGCACACCGCTTGCACAAATTCGCGGCTATACCGATATTCTTGAAGCCGTTGTCGAATCGGATCAGGTCGATCAGGCGCATGTCTCGTCGATGGTCAGCAGCTTACGTAAGGCGAGCGAACGCATGGAGGAGTTAATCAGTGCGATGCTCGATGTGAGCGTGATCGACGTGAACGCGATGGACTTGCGCTTCGCCCAAACATCAATGTCAACGATTGTACGGACAGCAATCGAACCGCTGCAAGATGCGATGCGGCAGCGCAAAATCTATCTGCGCGCTGATGGGCTGAAAGAACTCGCGCCGATCCAAGGGGATATGCAGCGGTTGGTGCAGGCATTCCGCAACGTAGTTGTGAACGCGATCAAATACACGCCAGACGGCGGACGAATCGAGATCAGCGGTACCTCTAAGCCGATTGGAACGGGCGAACCGGGAATCCTGATCACGATCCGCGATACAGGCGTCGGAATCGAGCGCGAAAATCTGGAGTTAATCTTCCGCAAGTTTTATCGCGGGCATGATCCATCACTGCATTCGACCGGATCATATAAATTCATGGGCGCGGGTCCCGGCTTAGGGTTGACGATCGCTAAAGGTGTGATCGAAGGACATGGGGGCAAAATTTGGGCGGAAAGCACGGGTCACGATCCGATCCGCTTCCCCGGTTCGGTCTTTTACATCGCACTGCCAATCACGCCGCCCGCCGATGCGCGTCGCGTACTGCCATTCCAGAATCCGGTTGGAAAAACGGGGATGCTCTCGCAGCTTCCCGCATCCATGGATGTGGGGCGTTGAGACGCTAAAGCTTATGTGAGGTCGCTCCCCCACACAAGCGGTTTAACAGACGTTTCGATCCCGATTAAGCGGTGGATCATCTGCCGCAGACGGTCGGGATCGCCCGTCGTATGAAATGTATGGCGGGGCGGCTGTCCGCTCTCGCGGAGTAAGCCCAACGAGTCCAGCACACGCCGCGTTTGACGTGCCACCGCTGGACTCGGATCGACAAATGTCACCCCATCCCCGGCGATTTCTCGCAGCGCATCGATCAAAAACGGAAAATGGGTACACGCCAGTGCAATCTGATCCGCCCCTGCATCGAGCAGCGGCGTGATTGCTCTCCGTAAAACGCCCTTCCCTTCGTCCGTGTTCCATGTCCCCATTTCGACAAGCCGCACGAGTTCCGGCGCTGGCTGCGCGATCACGCGCACATCTGCCGCGTAGCGGGCTGCTGTAGCGCGGAATAGATCGCCGCTGGCGGTGGCGTGCGTGCTTAATACGCCGATCACGCCGGATCGGGTATTTTGCGCGGCGGGTTTGACCGCGGGTTCCATGCCGACAAATGGAAAATCAGGGTAATCTGCGCGAAGCGTGTGCAGTGCGGCAGCACTGGCGGAGTTGCACGCCAGCACGATCACCTGAGCGCCCCGGCTGATCATCCAGCGGGTGATGGCATCTACAAATTGGTGAATTTCGGTATTGGGGCGAACGCCGTACGGGAGATGCGCTTGATCAGCAGCATAAAGGAGTGGATGCGCTGGAATGACCGCAAGCAGTTCGCGGACAATGGACAACCCACCCACTCCCGAATCAAAAACACCGATGAGGGGATTAACGTCCGTTGGTTCGGCGCTCGGCATAGTCGGCAGCCGCATCAACGAATGCCTTGAATAACCGTGTCATCATTTCAGACCCATTGTATAGGTCTTCGGGATGCCATTGGACACTGAGCATAAAGCGGCGATCCGGCACTTCAATCGCTTCAACCACGCCATCAGGGGCAAACGCTGTAACGTTCACACCGGGAGCGGCATGCTCGACCGATTGATGATGCAGACTGTTGACCTGTGTCTGCGTCGTTCCCAAAATCGCAGCAAGGCGGCTGCCTGACTGAATGGTGATATCATGCGCCAAACGGTAGCGCGGTTGATCATCCTGCTGATCATGCGCCAGCGGCGTATCAAGTTCGTCTGGAATATCCTGCACCAGCGTCCCGCCAAGCGCGACATTCAGCACTTGATGTCCCCGGCAGATACCAAACGTCGGGCGATCATCCTCATACTGCCAGCGCGCAAGCGTCAGCTCTAGATAATCGCGTGCGGCATCAACCCGGCTGTCGGTAACGGTCGGATGACGCGGTTTGCTGTATTCTGCGGGATCGACATCGGGACCACCGGGAAGCAGCACAGCATCCAAGCGTTCATAGATGCCGCGCAGCGTAACCTCATCCATGCCGGTAGGCACGTAAACAGGCAAGCCGCCCGCCGATGCGACGGCGGCGGCATTGCGCTGATACATCCGATTGTAGGGATTACCGTTAATCGTGACTTCGGAGGCTGTGATACCAATAAGCGGACGCACGCGCACGCTTCACCTCCAGCCTAGCGGCGTTCCTTGAGGCGGGCAGCCTTCCCGGTCACGTTGCGCAGATAGTAAAGCTGAGCGCGGCGCACTTTGGAGCGGCGCACCACTTCGATCTTTTCGACACGCGGGCTGTTGTACAGGAATGTACGCTCAACGCCGACATTGTGCGAAGCGATACGACGAACCGTGAAGGTCTTCTGCGTACCGTTGCCACGCAGACGGATCACCACACCCTGAAATACCTGAACGCGTTCGCTCGTACCTTCGACGATACGCACATGCACTTTCAAGGTATCACCTGCTCCGAATTCGGGGTGATTGGGGGCGGGCGCTTCCGCCTGAAGGGATTTCATAAGCTCTTGCATGAGCGTAAACCTTTCTTATGCAACAAAATACGCCCGGCTGGACACAATACTCAGGCGCATTGGAAGATTACCGAAAGATGGCGGATTATATCACGTGAACAAACCACGCTTCAAGGGCGGTACATCACACCCCTAAACGACGGGCGACACGATACAGCCCGGTTACGGTTTTGGCGTCGATGATTTCGCCGCGTTCGATCATTGCCAGTGCTTCAGTTAAGGGAACACGATCCACTTCAATGAATTCGTCGTCATCATGTGACAGCTTCGATTCATGGAGATCGGTTGCGACAAACAGGTGAATAAACTCGGTCGTGTAGCCGGGGGCGACAAAAATCCCGCCGATTGGTTCAAGTTTGCCGGGGCGATGCCCGGTTTCTTCTTGAAGCTCACGGATCGCGCACACTTCCGGGTCTTCATTCGGCTCAAGCGTGCCAGCGGGAATTTCACTCAGCACCCTACCCGCCGCGATACGATACTGACGCACCAACAGGATATTCTGCTGCGTATCGAGCGCGACAATCGCCACCGCGCCAGAATGCTTGATCAATTCGCGCTTGCTGGTCTTGCCATCCGGCAGTTGAACATCCAGTACAGAAAGGTGGACGACTCTGCCATTGTAGATTTCTTCGGTGTGGAGGATTGTCTCGTGCAAAGCTTATTCACCTTTCTTTCAATCAAAAATGGGGCGGATTTTCGTGCCGCCCCATCCTTTAAGCTGGATATCTCGCTGCGAGGTTGATCAACCAGCGCCCCCGCCGGGGATAATCAACTGCTCACCGACGAAAATCAAGTCGGGAACAACGATGCTGTTGATGTTGGCAATATCGCGCACCGTGACACCGCACGCCAGCGAAATTCGGTACAGGGTATCACCCTGACGCACCGTGTACGGGCTGGTGCAGGTGATTGGCTGACCGCCGCCGGGGGTCGCATTCGGATTCGGCGTTGATGTGGGCGGAGGAACAAAGCCCGTCGTGCCGCAGCCGGGGATCACGAGACGATCACCCGCATGGATCAGGTTGACGTTGGTCAGCCCGGTCGCCTGAGCGATTTGATCGACGGTGACACCATACGCAAGCGCGATACGGAACAGGTTGCGGTCACGCAAACGCACTTCGTGGATGCAGTCAGAGCCTTGAGGCTGCGGGAGCGGATTTGGATTGGTGATAATCTGCGTCGTCGGCGTTGACGTAGGAATCTGCGCGAATGCTGTTTGCGCCGCCGCCGTCAGCGTGAGCGGGAAGAATGCGGTTTCCGTCGCTTCGCGGATGAGTGCCGTCGCCGTCAAGTAGATCGGGTCGATTTGCCCTTCTGGCTGCTGCTGAACAGGATCAACCACCTGCCCGCCGGGGGTTAGCGCGAGAAGCTGATTCGCATACGCTGTCGCGGTCAATGCAAACGGGTCTTCGATCACCTGCGCGACTTCCGTGAAGCCGGGAGCCAGTGTGAAGGTGGGCGAAGGCGTTTCGGTCGGAGTTGAGGTATCAAGTGCAAACTCCGGTGTATTGGTGACCTCGATCGTTGGAACGAGCGTATCGGTCGGAAGCGGGGTAATCGTCGGCGTGTCCGTAAAGGTGGGTTGGCTCTGCGCGACAAACGTCGATTCGAGCGCGCTTCCCGCCGGCTGATAGCACGCTGATGCGATGATGACAAAGACCACAATTGATCCGAACAGCCACCACCTGCGGTTTCTTGAGAATACGCGCATTGAGGCTCCCTCCACCCGGGTAAGAAAGCGAAAACGGCTTGATAACCTGCGATGATTATATCGGGAGTTTGCAGAGCGCACAATCAACTGAAGGGGCAGATTAGCGATCTGCCCCAGATTGTGTGCTGGCTATGTGACCTTTATCCCGGCTGGAAGGTTGCGTGAATCGTCGTACCTTCGTCCTTAGAGGACGTGATCGACAGCGTTCCGCCGTGAAGCTGTATCAACCGTTGGCTGATGACCAACCCCAAGCCCGATCCCTGCTGCTCATGCACGCGGCGCTCAAACTGCATATAAGCGCCTACCTGTGCGATCTGTTCGGGTGTCATGCCGCGACCACGATCGGTAATTCGCAGGTGATACAGGTGGTCGTCTTCAAGCCCGGCGCGCACCGTGATAGGCATACCCAATGGCGAGAACTTGCACGCATTGTCGATCAGTTCTTCGATAACCTTCTTGAAGTAATCCTCGTGAATCGTGAGGCGTTCCGCATCGGAAATATCTAGTACCAGATCGGCTTCACGCCCGTATTGCCGCGCACGATCTTGCACATACACCTGCATGCTGGCGCGCGGATGAAACATCAACCCATTGCGGAGCAGTGCGCGCCGCCGCTCATCGGATAACAGCAGCTCGGTGTAGCCATAAGTGATGTAATTTTCAACCAGACGGTACAAGCGGTTCGCAGCCGAGTTGATGTGACCGCACATATTCTCGATATGCTTGGTATCGACAATGCCCGCATCCATCATCAGCAGGTTTGAAAAACCCATGATCACATTCAGCGGGGTGCGAAGCTCATGCGGCATGGCGGTGATGATGTTCCCGCGAAGCGTTTCGATCTTCTGTTCAGAGGTGCGTACGATCGTCGCGTGGCGTTCCAAACGGGCGTTCACCGTAGCGATAAGTTCTTTAGCGGTGAACGGCTTGGTCAGGTAATCATCTGCTCCGCTCTGCATCCCGATACGCCAATCGAGCCGGTCAGCGCGTGCGGTGAGAAAAATAAACGGAATGGTGGCGGTCGCTTGGTCACTGCGGAGTGCATCAAGCACTTCGAATCCGTTCATGACCGGCATCATGATGTCGCAGATGATCAGATCGGGCAGGGCTTCGCGTGCGCGTTCAACCCCGCGTTTGCCATTCTCGGCATCAAAGACTTCATAGCCTTCAAAGCCAAGCATTTCGACAATATCGCGGCGAAGCGAGTGAGCATCCTCAATGACGAGAATTCGTTTTGGACGTTCGTCGGGAACAGGAGCGTCCCCGGACTGAATACTGACATCTTGCATACGAGAACCTGTCTTATACATTGAAGAGAGGTTGAGTTGCTGGTAAGAATACCGTCGCGGTCGTCCCTTGATATTCTTCCGATTCTACTTGAATCCATCCACCGTGCAGTGTGACCACATGATATGCGATCGTCAACCCTAGCCCTGCCCCCATTGCGCGCGCTGAATATCGCTCGTGAAGGTCAGTACGTACCCGGTAGAAGGGTTCAAAAATTCGTTTCTGCTCCAGCTTTGGTATTCCTATGCCTTGATCTTGGACTTGGATTTCAAAGACATCGTCGTAATAGTTCAGACTGACATCAATTCTTGTTCCTGCATCCGAGAATGTTGCTGCGTTAGATAACAACTGCTTTAATACCATCCCGATTCTATCACGATCTGCTTCAATGATTACGTTAGTTCCCAAATTTGCAAACGTGAATTGATGGGGATGATCCTTGAAGCCCAAGATCGTCTGTGCGATCGCCTCGTGACACAGCAGTTCCATATCAAATTCGACCAGTGATAACTGCCCGCGTTCCAACTTCTGATACGTGTTGAGGTCAAGCAGTTCGTCAAGGATGGTCTTAAGTTGGGCTATCTGCCGCTGGATCATGTTCAAACGCTCGGTGCGTTCTTCGGGTGTTTTCCGCTCCCCTGCCATCAGAAGCAGATCAACCGAGGTGCTGATTACGGAAAGCGGCGTTCGCAGCTCATGGGAAGCATGACGGACGAACAGCGTTTTTAGTTCAAGTAGTTCGCGCTGATGTTCGACCGCCGCCTGAAGGTCTTCTTCAAGCTGTTTATGGACGGTGATATCGCGCACGCTGCACACCGCCCCGATAATTTCGCGGCGATCAGGTGTGAACATAGGCGATAGCATAATATCCGCTGCAAACGTATTTCCATCTTTCCGCCGCGCGGTGATCGTCACACGGCTGTTGCCACCCGTCCCAAACACGGAGGCGAGTGCATCCATGATCAGCAGATGATCGGACTCGTCTGCCAGCACTAACAGCGGTTCGCCTTCTAGCTGTTCCAATGTACACGCAAAGAGCAGACTGCACGCCGGGTTGATCTGCTGTATTCCCCGCGTTTGATGCACCAACAGAATCGCATCGCTGCTGTAGTTGAGGATCGCATCAGCGCGTTCCGCAGTACGCATATTTTGGATGAGCTGTAGATTTTCAAGCACAGAACCCGCGTGATCGGCAAAAACGCGCAGCGTCTTGATATCTTGCTCGGAAAATGGGCTGGTTTGGGTTGATTGCAGATCGAGCACTCCCAGCACTTGATGACTCCCCGTAAGCGGGATCACCAGCTCGGAGCGTGTTCGGCGTTCGTTAGGAACATAGCGACTGTCGCGCCCGACATCAGGCGAATAAACGGTTTCACCCGTGCGGACGGCTTCGGCAACAAGACCATTCGAATCAACCGTGAGTAAAGCGGCGGCTTTGACCTCATATTGTCCGGCGCGGGCAATACGTTCGATTCGGCGCGTTTCCCAATTTACCAGCATCACACCGCAGTCGAGCGCTTGAAACGTGCTGATCACCGTTTCGGCAATCTTCAAACACGCATCATCAAGACTATCGGCTGTGAGCATTTGCGTATTGAGCAGGAGCGAAGTCGCCTGCTGAAGCTGGCGTGTACGGGTCGCATTGTGGGCGATGGTGTCGTAAAGCGCGGCATTTGTCAGCGCGATGGCGGCTTGGTCGGCAAAAACATCCATCCGCTGACCGTCTTCTTCGTTAAACTCGCGACCTTCAAATAGATCGAGATAGATGAAACCGATCACCTGCCCGTGTGCTTTGATCGGCGCGCACATTACCGAATGCCCATGAGCCGCTTCCGGGACGTCAAAAAACGAGATCCATGACGCGTTGGCGCGCGTATCCTTGATCACCTGCGTTTTTCCGGTCATTACCCCTTGGCGCGCCACCGATGCTTCACTGATTGGAAATTCGAGGGTCGCTAGATGTTGAGTGGTTTCGGCTGAATAGCCGCGTGTGTAACGGTTGCGGAGAATGCCGCCATCAATAATGCTGATCGATGCCGCGTCATGTTCCACCACACGTCCAATGTTATTCAGGATGCATTCGAGAATGTCATCAAAGCGGAGTGCGTTCGCCATTTTGGTGATGATTTCGTGAATGGCGACATTCAGTTCATGCTGTTCCGTTTCGCGCTGGAGCAGACGGGTATTCTCGGTCAAGCGGCGAATGCGGCGACCA
This sequence comes from uncultured Chloroflexota bacterium, assembly GCA_937927665.1. Taxonomy (GTDB): domain Bacteria; phylum Chloroflexota; class Anaerolineae; order Aggregatilineales; family Phototrophicaceae; genus Flexifilum. The sequence goes on along the minus strand of CALBRY010000399.1, from coordinate 15,731 downwards.
AATAGAATCGCTTTGGTTCGTGACGAAATTGACATAACGTCATCGAACCCAATGCGAAACGCATTTTTTACGATGTTCTCATCGTCCACATCATCGACGATGCCGATCAGATGCTGACCTTTTGAAAGCAGTTCGCGAAATCGGCACGCAGCGTCCAAACAATCAGGGCATGATCCCCGCATATCAATGATGACACATGCCAAAAAAGTATCGCGCACGCGGCATAACGCATCGTCCGCATCAGTGCAGCCAACGATTAGGCAGTCTTCGCCAGAAAGCTGATCATGGATGGGGCGTAATTGCTCCAAAGTGCAGCCCATGATCAAGATAGCGGGTCGCGAGTGTATAGACATGATCACAAGCTTCTGCTCAGCTTGAGCAGCAATATAACAACTCATGATCCGATTGTAGTAACATTTCTCGGTATCAAGCGTGCATGTTTCATGAACTTCTTGTTTCAAACACAATTATAACAAACCGATAGCCACCAGAATGAGCAAAAACACGCCCGCAGCGATACGGTAAACACCAAAAGCGCGAAAATCATGCCGCCTGAGGTACTGCAAGAGCCAACCGATCACAAACCATGCAACAATCCCCGACACGATCATGCCAGCGATCAGGTACACCACTTCGTCAGAGCGAATTTCATCGAGGCTGAGGAGCAAATCCGCTATGGATGCGCCGCCCAGTACCGGAATTGCCAAGAAGAAAGAGAACTCGGTCGCCGCTTGACGGGATAAACCGCCAAACATGCCGCCCACGATCGACGCAGCAGAGCGGGACACACCGGGGATTAGCGCAACAACTTGCGCGAAACCGATCACGATTGCCTGCCGAAATGTGATCCCCTCCATCGTCGTTGCTTCCACTTCGGGCGGAGCGTTTCGCCGTTCCACCAAGATCAGCACGATTCCGCCGAGAATCAGGGTAATGGCGACGACCGTCGGGTTAAACAGTGTGGCTTTGACCGCATCACGAATCAAGAAGCCAATCGCCGCCGCAGGAATACCTGCCAATATGATCGCCAGCCAGAAATGCTGAATGCCGCGATCGGTTGGTACACGCCGCACCTGATCGATGATGCGGACGCGGTAAAACAGCGCCATCGCAATCACAGCACCCAATTGGATAAAAATTTCAAATGTACCGCCCGCATTCTCCTGAAAATCAAGGATCGCGGCGAATGCGATCAAGTGTCCCGTCGATGAAACGGGCAAAAATTCGGTAACGCCTTCAACAATACCTAGAAGCAAGGTTTTGATCAGCGCTGCAATTTCGACCATGATGTTGACTTTCGGTGGTGAATGACGACTGCCGAGATCGGCAGCGAGAAAGCACGGATTACATAGTTCGCACGGGGGCGCATGATAGCGGTCTGGTCGCAGTGTGTCAATCATGATTGGATCTAGGTCAAAACGCGAGTCACCGTTACTCTAGTATTCATGAGACCCTATTTACGACTTCTCCAAAACAATCCTGATTTCACGCGGGTATGGCTGGCACAGGCAGTCAGTCTGCTCGGTGATTGGTTCAACGCGATCGTGCTGGCGGCTATCGTATCGCGCTATGCAGCCGAACTTACGGGTGACAACAGTCGATCCGGGTTGGCAATTAGCGCGATCCTGCTTGCGCGATTTCTTCCGCCGCTGCTGGTCAGTCCGCTGGCTGGCGTTCTGCTCGATCGATTTGACCGGAAACGGCTGCTGATCGCGAGCGATATTTTGCGCGTCGTGATCGTCCTTGGATTCTTGCTGGCTTCCACACCGGATCGCTTGTGGTTGATCTATGTGCTCACCATCGCGCAGTTTACGGTCGGCGCGATATTCGAGCCGGGGCGGAGCGCCCTACTACCGAGCATCACCCGCCCGCAAGATCTTGTGACGGCGAATTTGCTCGGCAGCATGACATGGTCAGTAATGCTGGCAATCGGTGGGATGCTCGGCGGATTAGTTGCGGGAGTGCTTGGCACTGCCGGGGCACTCATCATTGATGCGGCAACCTTTGCGATATCCGCCCTGCTGCTGCTCCCGATTCGACCGCGCCCGCTTGAAAGCAAGCCTGATCATCCGCACGCCGAAGCGCCAAAAGCATCCGCGCGCGATTTTGTAGACGGCTTGCGTTATGTCCGCGCGCATCCAAGCATCGGCGCAACGCTTCTCGTCAAATTGGGCGGGAATTTCGGCAGTATCGACGCGGTGATGATCATTTTTGCCACCGCGATCTTTGTGTTAGGCGAAGATGGCGTTTTATCGCTCGGAATCCTATGGGGATCGTTCGGGATCGGCGCGGTTCTAGGTCCGCTCGTCCTCAACCGTTTTAACGACGGTTCGGTCCACATAATGCGGCGGCTGATCATCATCGGCTTTGCCGCGATCACGATCGGCTGGTTCGTGTTGAGCGGATCGCCCACGCTGTTGATCGCCGCTGTCGGGATCATCATCAAAGCGGTGGGAAGCAGCATCTACTGGACTTACAGCTCGGTAATCCTGCAAAAGACCGCCGATGAGCGCTTTTTAGGGCGTATGTTCTCGCTCGATTACGCCGGTTTTCAACTGGCAGTCGTGATTAGCACGCTGATCACCGGTTTAGCATTAGAAGCACTCGGCAATGATCAAGTACGCACTGTCGTATTTGTCACCGGGTTTGCGAGTCTGCTGCCGCTGATCGCGTGGGTATTGATTGTCATCATGATTGAACGCGCCGAACAACGAGCGCAGAAACAGCAGCTTGCACTCCATGAGATCCATGACTGAAACAGCTTCACACCCGGTTGCGACATCAGCAGGACTGCCGAGTTCCGTCTGGTTGGCGCTCATTGCCGGAGTCCTCTCCGGGTCGATGGCGGGAATCTTGACCCGCTACGCGCAATCTGCCGGCGCAGCATCACTGCCGATTGCCTTTACCCGTTTATTTCTCGCGTCGCTTGTTGTCGGCATTCCAACGCTGATTCGCTATCGCGCTGAACTGCGCCGGATCAGCCGCCGCGATCTGCTAACGACGATGTTCGCAGGGATGTGGATGGCGACTCATTTTTTCTTGTGGGTGTCATCGTTGGAACATGTCGGCGTGATGATCGCAACCGTGCTCGTCACATCATCGCCGCTGTGGACAGCTTTACTTGAAGTGACTTTCTTAAAGGCGCGTCTGACGCGTGTGCTGATGTTCGGCTTGACAGCAGTGATCATCGGCAATGTCTTTATCGGGTTAGCGGGTGGTGAAGGGGTGAGCGGTTCAGAGCCGCTCTTGGGCGCGGCATTGGCGATTAGTGCGGCGCTGGCGATCGCTACCCAGCGCGTACTTTCACGCGGCGTTCGGACGCGCGTCCATTTGCTCCCGTTCCTGTCGATCATGTATGCATCAGCGGCGGGGACGCTGTTTATCGCGGCAGTCATCACCGGAACACCACTGACAGGTTATTCGCCGGAAGCGGGATTCTGGATCGTGATGATCACGATATTTCCGCAGTTGATCGGGCATTCGTCGTTCAACTACGCGCTGCGCTATGTTCCGGCAACGATGATCAGCTTGGCGATTCAGGTTGAACCCGTGATCGCCACGCTTGCTGCGTTGATCCTGTTCGGAGAAATTCCGCTGCCGCTTCAGGTGATCGGGAGCGCGTTCATCGTGGCGGGCATTATCGTCGTCACCCGAAAGAACGCACCCCGACCGAAAGAAGAACCGATCATCCCGCCGGAATCGTAAGAGCTTAGTCGTCCTCTTCGCTGTTCTCGTCCTCGATTTCTAACGGCAAAATGAGGCGATCAATATCGTAAAAACCTTCGGCATCCACTTGGAGCAGACCGCCGCGCGTCTCGAACAACCAATCCCACAGCACATCGAGACGCTCGGCGTTAAAATGTCCTTCTTCGCTCACTTGGAGCGCGACCATCCCAGTCGCGGTTTCGAGATGACGACGCACAGCAGGCGCGGTGATCTCCTGACTACCTTCCAATAGCTCGAGCAGTTCGGCGATGTCCTCGCGGAATAAATCATCATCGCCGCCGTTTAGCTCGATTTCGCCGTAGATCGTATCCCCGTAAATCAGATCGGCGGAACTGGTGCGATCGGAAGCATCACTTTGCAAAGTAAACCCAGAATACGAATCAGACAGCGCTTCCTCAAGATCAGCAATCGTGAGAAGATCACCCATCGCATAAATAAACCGCATAAAGTACGTCATGTGCGCCCCAGCCGTTCAAGTCGAATTACCCTCAATGATAAGCTGAATCGCGTCCAAACGCCTTACCGGAGATAACCAAACCCAGATTGCCGTGACCAAAATTCCAATGGTGGCGATCCACAATGTTGACCCCGCACCAATGCTGATCGCAATCACCCCTGCGCCGAGCGCACCAACAGGCGCGATTCCCTCCGCCAGAAAACCGAATCCCGCATTCACCCGCCCCATCAATCGATCAGGGACGCGCATTTGACGCAAACTGACTTCGTTCACCCAGTAGACCATCATCGCGCCATCGCCGATGATCTGTGCGGCGATCAGGAGCGGAACAGCAAAACGCGTATCCACCCCCGCCAGCGGTATCGCCAGATTAATCGCGCCGGAAACGATCAGCGCGGTGGTGATTGCACGCCCGATGCCGATCCGCTTGGGAAGCCAACCCGCAACCGAAGCGCCCAACAATGCGCCAATGCCGCCGCATGCGATGAGTAAACCGAGCGTAAACGGTGATAAGCCCAAGACGCGCACTGCGTATAAGTCATACAGTGTGCCGATAAATGAGCCGAAGAAAGCGCGCAGTCCCATACTTGCGGCAAGCGTTCGCAGAATCGGATCAGCCGCGATATGCCGGATGCCTTCGACCAATTCTTGAATCACGGCGCGGATCGCACTGCCTTCGTTGTTTCGTTCGGGCGGCGGTGGTTCAGGGGTGCGGATCGATCGAACTGTAACCACCGAGACGAGAAAACTCAGCGCATCGAACAGAATTGCGATCGGTGCGGTGATCAAACTTACCAGTACGCCCGTGATCGCCGGTCCGCCGATCTCCGCCAGCGCATCGGTTGTGCCAAGTTTGGCATTCCCTTCGATCACCTGATCGCGCTCGATCAGCGTCGGGAGATAAGCACGATACGCGATCTCGAAAATCAGCGCGAGCGCCGCGACAACCGCCGCAACTGCATAAACCAACCCGATCGTCAGTGTGCCTGTCAGCGCCGCAACCGGAATCGTCAGCAGTGCGGCAAAACGCAGCAAATCACAGGCAATCATAATCGGACGGCGGCGCACACGATCAACAAACACGCCCGCGAATAAGCCAAACAGCAGCACGGGCAGTGCGGATACAGCGCTCAATATGCCTATCTGGTCAGGAGCAGCATCTAGAACTAAGAGGGCGACAAGGGGCAGTCCGCCGCGTGTGATGCGTGATCCGAATTCGGAGATCGTTTGCCCAATCCACAACTTCATAAAATCCGGGTGACGATACAACCCGGTGAACCAATTTCGCATGGGGTTTGCCTTATGGCGTATCAAAACATCAGGATTTGTCATAGAGTCATGCGGCACATCGGTCAATCGGACTTAAGACCAAGTGTGGCGCTCACAACCCATAAACCGGAAGAATAGGCGTATCATGTGAGATTAAGTCGCTTGAACCACTGCGCTTTGTTGTGACCCTTCCACGTACTACACGCGCATACTGTTTTTGGAAAGGACAGGTTGTGCCTCGTTTTCCACTTTTGATGCGTATGCTGACCTATCTGCGACCGTATTGGGGCTTATCAGCGATAGCGCTGGTAGGCGTCGTGATCAGTACGGCGCTTTCGCTGGCAATCCCGACCATCCTCCGGGATGTGATCGATATTGGCGTCGCACAGGGCGACGGTGATTATATGCTGTTGGCTGGCGCACTCGTGATCGGGTTGGGTGTGCTGCGCGGATTCTCCGGATTCATTTACCGCTACTTTGCCGAACGCACCTCACATTTCGCGGCGTATGACCTCCGCAACCAGATGTATCACAAGGTGCAAAATCAATCGTTCACGTACCACGATAACGCTCAAACTGGAACGCTGATCACGCTGGCGATCAGCGATGTGAGCGAAATGCAGCGCTTCTATGCTTACGGCTTGATCGACGGCTTGAACACGTTTCTGACAATCGTCGGCGTGGCGTTGATTATGCTGGTCAGCAGTCCGGTACTGGCACTTATCGCGCTCGTGCCGCTGATCCCGCTCATGAACGAATCGCGGAAATTTGCCGCAATCGTCGATCCGGCATGGAAATCAATCATGGATCGGCTGCAAACATTGGGCAACCGGATTCAAGAAACGGCGCTCGGTGCTGAAGTCGTGCGCGCCTTTGCACGTGAACCCCACGAAATCGAGCGCTTTGGTACAGAAAACGAACGCTGGTACGTCGATCAAGTGGCGCTGGTCAGACGGTGGGCGGGATATCTACCGCTGAGTTCGTTTATCATCGCGTTTTCGTCGGCGCTGGTGCTGTTCTTCGGCGGTTGGATGGAACAGAACAATTTCGGCGGCGTTACCGTCGGGTTGATCGCCGCGTTCAACGTCTATGTTCTGCTTATGGCGATGCCGATCCGCTTTCTCGGCTTCGTGATCATCTTGATCACACAGGCGATGAGCAGCGCCGAGCGTGTCTTTACCGTGCTGGATTCGCCAGAAAAAGTCAAAGATGCGCCGGATGCTAAACCAATGCCAACCATGCGCGGCGTTGTCCGCTTCGAAAATGTGACGTTCCAATACGACGGCTCTCCCCTGCCCGCCTTGAAAGGAATCACTTTCGAGGCACATCCCGGTCAAGTCATCGCACTGATCGGCGCGACGGGGTCGGGCAAAAGCACGATCGTCAACTTGATTCCACGCTTCTATGATGTCACCAGCGGGCGAATCACGATTGACGGTGAGGATATTCGCCAGATTGCACTGCCGGACTTGCGAAGTCAAATCGGTATGGTGCTTCAGCAGTCGCTTCTGTTCAGTGCGACCGTGCGCGAAAACATCGCCTATGGCAGCCCGAACGCGACCGAAGAACAGATCATCGCCGCCGCGAAAGCCGCCAATGTGCATCCGTTCATCAGCGACTTTCCCGAAGGCTACGATACGATCATCGGGGAGCGCGGGATCACCCTGAGCGGTGGTCAAAAGCAGCGCGTGGCGATCGCCCGTGCGCTCTTGATCAACCCGCGCATTTTGATCCTTGATGACTCGACCAGCAGTGTGGACACACGCACCGAACGCGATATCCGCGAAGCAATGGCGGTCTTGATGCAGGGGCGCACGACATTCGTGATCGCGCAGCGGTTAAACAGTGTGCAGAATGCCGACACGATCCTCGTGTTGAAAGACGGCGAGATCGTCGAACGCGGGCATCATGATGAACTGTTAGCGCACGGTGGGCAGTACGCCGAGATTTATCAACTTCAACTGGCGGATCAGGAGCGCGTGCGCCGCGAAATCGCGGATTTTAGCCGCCTAAAGCGTGCGACGGACAAGGGATCGACCGACGAACAGCGCACGCTGATTGAACAAGAAGCATCGGGGGACTAAACACATGGCATTTCAACCCGACGAGCAAGATCGGACTCAGTTCGACTGGCAGACGACAAAACGCCTTTGGGCATACATCGCGCCTTATAAGCGTCAGGTGGGCGTGGCAATGATCATGGCGACGATTACGGCGGCATCAACCGTCGCCGCGCCGCCCGTGATCGCGTGGACAGTCGATCAAGGTGTTGAGCAGCACAATTTGATGCTGATCGGCGCTGGCGTCATCCTGTACTTGATCATTCAAGCAATCGGTATGCTGGCATTCCGCCGACAAATTCACATCATGTCCGAATTTGGGCAGCGCGCAATTCAACGACTACGCGATGACTTGTTCGCGCATGTGCAGCGGCTTTCGCTAGCATTCTTCTCCAAATATGAGACAGGACGCTTGATCTCGCGCATCATCAGCGATGTCAGCACGATCCGCGAGGCGATCACATGGGCGCTCGTGGGAACCTTCCGCGATTTGCTCTCGTTGATCGGGATCGTGCTCACGATGATTTTCATCAATCTGCCGCTGACCGGGGTCGCATTCGGTGTGATGATCGTGCTGATTGTGATCGCCAATTTTTGGCGCATCTACGCCCGCAAGACCTATCTCACAGTTGTAGAGACGAATGCCCGCCTAAATGCCGAGCTTGCCGAAGCCTTTAACGGGGTGCGCGTCACACAAGCATTCAACCGTCAGGCGTACAACGATCAACGTTTTGCGACCACGTTCAACATGAACAACCGCAAAGCAAATTTGCGCGCATCGCTCGTAGCGGCGCTGTTCTTCCCCAGTATTGAACTGATCGGCGGTGTGGCAACAGGTTTGTTGATCTATGTCGGCGGAACGCTGGTGCTGCGTCAGGAATTGAGCCTGTTCACACTGCTCACGTTCATCCTGTACATCGATCAATTCTTCCAACCGATCCGCATGTTGGCACAGCGTTATAATCTGTTTCAATCGGTGATGGCGGCGGGTCATAAACTGTTTCATCTGCTCGACCGTCCGATCGAAGTACAGGATGCGCCTGATGCTGCCGCGCTCCCGAAAATCGAAGGGCGTGTTGAATACCAGCAGGTTGGATTCAGCTACGAAGCCGATAAAGACCTTGTTGTTCTCAAAGGCATCAATCTCACCGTCCCCGCCGGAAAAACCGTCGCATTGGTCGGTCATACGGGCGCAGGCAAAAGTACGATGGTCAAGCTGTTGATGCGCTTTTATGACATTCAAGAAGGCAATCTGCGGGTTGATGGGTACGACGTACGCACGGTCACACAGGCGAGCTTGCGCTCACAAATGGGGGTGGTTTTACAGGAAACGTATTTGTTCAGCGGCACGGTAATGGACAACATCCGTTATGGACGGCTGAACGCCAGTGACGAGGATGTGATCGCGGCGGCGACGGCAGTCGGCGCGCATGATTTCATCACGCGGCTGGAAAAAGGCTATGATACAGAAATCCGAGAAGGCGGATCACTTCTTTCACAGGGTCAGAAACAGCTTCTCGCGTTTGCGCGCGCCCTGCTTGCCGATCCGCGCATTCTGATTTTGGACGAGGCGACGAGTAACATTGATACCCAGACCGAGAAAGTGATCCAAACGGCGCTGGGACGGCTTCTCAAAGGGCGCACCAGTTTTGTGATCGCACATCGTCTCAGCACAATTGTCAATTCTGATTTGATCGTGGTCATGGATCACGGTGAAATCATTGAACACGGCACCCATCAAGAACTGCTGGCGCAGAACGGCGCGTATTCGCGACTGTATACGCTGGCATAAACAAGTAAGGACTTTCACCGTAGAGGGCGCGGAGACAAAGCTTTAGACTCTGCGCTCTCTGCGCTTCAAGCTTCTTTCGCATTTATTTCAAAGGATACTAGAACAATGAGCGACAAAATCCGCTGGGGCATTTTGGGGGCGGCGAATATCGGGCGCAAAGTCATCCCTGCGATTCATCAGGCGCATAACAGTGTGGTGGCAGCAGTCGCCAGCCGCGATCAGGCAAAAGCACGTGCCTATGCCGATGAACTCAATATTCCACAGGCATACGGTTCGTATGAAGCCCTGTTGAATGATCCCGCTATCGATGCGATCTACATTCCCCTCCCCAACGGACTGCACTACGAGTGGTCGCTCAAATGCGCGGCGGCGGGTAAGCCAGTCCTGTGCGAAAAACCACTCACTTCGAATGCAACCGAGGCGCGTGAACTGGTCGAGGTTTTTGAGCGGGCAGGATTGACGTTCGCGGAAGCATTTATGTATCGTCACCATCCGATGACCCGCCGCGTCGTGGAATTGATCCGCGGCGGCGCAATCGGTCAGGTGTCGATCATCGCGGCGGCTTTCACATTCCCAATTCGCCGCGAAACCGACGTTCGTTTGAATACCGATCTGGCAGGCGGTGCGCTGATGGATGTTGGATGTTATCCGGTTAGCTTGATGCGAATGGTCACCGGAGAAGAACCGGATGCGGTGACAGCGATCGCTAACTTCGGTGGCGCATCACAGGTTGATGAGACGTTAAGCGGCGTTTTTCACTTCCCGTCCGGCGCAATCGGGCATTTCGACTGCGGTTTCCGCACGTTCTTTACCAATGCGTATGAAGTGCGCGGCACCACCGGAAAGATCACGATTGAGCCGAGTTTCACCATGCCGCCGGATCATCCGACAACGATCCGCCTGATTACTCAAGATGGCACGACCAATCGCGTTGAAGAAATCGAGGTCGCTCCGGCTAACTCCTATCAATTGATGGTTGAAGATTTCGCGGCGGCGATACAAGAAAAGCGTCCGCCGCTGTACGACGGACGCGATGCGATTCTGCAAATGCAAGCGATTGACAGGCTGTATCAATCGGTGCGAGCGTAGATCACCAAACGCCGGGGATCAACTTGAACCGGACGCGCTTCTGATAATCCGCATAGCCGGAAAGATTTTCGCCAAGATAGCGATCTTCAAGGGCTGTCTTGGCGAAATGCCCGACGATGTTTAGTACCATCAGAATCAAACCGATCGATGTACTAAATACCAACCCCAACCCGAGCAGAGTCAGTATGGCAGACGTATAGATAGGATGACGCACGATGCCATATACCGAGCTATCAACCACCTGATGATCGGTGCGTAGGATTGTCTGCGCTGTCCAAAACTTCCCCAAAACGGAACGGCTGTAAAACATGCCGCTAATCCCGATGATTTCCAGCACGATCCCCACAACCCAAACCGGCAGCGGAAGCAAAACATCCGCTGAAGTGATCACGGCGATGAGCGCATGAATGATGGTCAAAATCATCAAGAGGGTGAGGATGATCAGCACGACACGATCCGGGGCTGAAACCGATTCGCGCAGCGACTTGACGAGCGATAAGCCGCCGCGCCAATAAGTAACGATGTAGAAGAGGAAAAGGGCTAATGCCAGAGCGGGTAGGAGATTTTCCACGATATACCTTAATTGGAGAGGAACAACGCCGCTGATTCGACCGCAAAGGGCTAAACGGTGCAAGCGTTTAGCCCAAGAACATCACACGGTTAGAACTGCGCCCGAATTTCGCGTTCAATCTGGGCGATGTCCGTGCCGTAACGCTCACGACTCATCTGGCGGATCGTCTCGCCGGTCAGCGGGTTAGGCGTTTGCGACGGGAGCAGCGTTCGCATCGTAAAGGCGCGCGCGCCGATGCCGTTCACCAGCAGTTTGACCGACGCTGTGAACTGCCCCAATTCGATCAAGTCTTCGGCGCTGAATACCGGGTGATATTCCGGCGCAAGCGCGGGCGCATCCTGCACACCGATTCGGAAGGTGATCAAGCTGCCGACGTTCCCAAAGACTGCTTCGCGGATACCATGATCCAGTTGGTGCAAGAATTGATTCGCCAGCACCAGCGAAACGCCAAACTTCCGCCCCTCACTGATCATGGTGCCGAGCAGCGGTGTACTGTAGTTCTGCACCTCGTCGATGTAGATGTAGAAATCGCGGCGCTGGGCTGGTGCGAGTTTGCTGCGTTGGAAGGCTGCCTGAAGCAAATCGCCAAGGATCAGCAAGCCGAGGAACTGGCTCGTTTCTGTGCCGATCTTGCCTTTCGCCAGATTCGCCAACACGATCTTGCCGTCGCTCATCACATCGCGCCACGGGACGCTGCTGCGCGGCTGACCGAGGATGCGCCGCAAAATCGAGTCTTCGACAAAGCGGCTGAATTTACTCAGCAGGTACGGCAGAAGCTCGGCGCGCCATTGAGCGCTGGCATTTTCAGTGCGGCTGGCGATGTCCTCCCAGAAGTTTTTGACGATCGGATCGCCAATCTTCGGCAGGATGCGCCGCACGTAATTCTGATCCGACAAAATGCGATAGACATCGATCAGCGTTCCACCTTCGATCCACATCGCGGCGAGCATGGCATTACGGACGAACTGCTGAAAGATTGGTCCGACGATCCCCTGATTGTACGGATCATACATGCGGATCAGCATGCCGATAAAATCGTTCGTGATGCGGTGACGATCCGCTTCGCTCTGCGGGTTAAGGATATTCAATCCAACCGGGCGATCCTCATCCGAAGGATCGATCAGGATCACATCATCGGCGCGATGCTGGGGAATCCGCATCAATACATCTTCAACCAGATCGCCGTGCGGATCGAGCAGGAACACGCCGTATCCGGCTTCAATGTCCTGCAAGACCATCGACGCGATCAAGGTTGATTTGCCCATGCCCGTCTTGCCGACAATGTAAGAATGACGGCGGCGATCATCACGGGATTGACGGATCAGCGCCGGAATGCTCGTGCCGGTACGTGCTGTGCTAACCCCTAAGACCGTTCCGTTATCCGGCATCCCAACCGGAGGCGCGATTGGCTTCCCGTCAAGCGACCGCATCCCCGGCACACCTGTAAAATGCGGAATTGGCAGCCGGAATACATGAGTCGCCTCGGCTTCGCCGACGAGATAACGCAAACGACGCATTCCGTCGGGCGCATGTGTGTAACCCCATGCTTCTACGTCAATTTGATGCAGATTGCGCCGAGCGGTTTCAAATTCCTGTCCGCGCAATGCACGCATGATCTCATAGCCGCCATTTTCGCCGTTATCGCGCATCGGACCCAGAAACGCCGACGCGATCATTTCCGGCAGCAGTTTACTTGTTCCCGCGTGTCCGGCGACGTTCAGGCGCACCAGAAACGCCGAGCGCAGATAGCTTAAGCGGATAAAGTGCTCACGTGATCGCTCCATCTGGCTGATCTGATTCAGGCGCGACATCATCGCAGGCGCGTTAAAACCTTCAGGCGTGACGGGCTGTTCGCTTTCCCAGATTTGCACCTGCTTGGCGTAGGATGCGCCATCGGATGCGGTATCGGTGTACATGGCGGCGCTTCGCTCCCAACTGTAAAGTTGGGTCGGTTTCAGGTGAATGCTCAACATGGAAGGCTTTTCCTGCCGGAGCATCACCCACAACATGTTATGCAAATCCATCGAACCGGGCATAAACGATGCGACTGTGTACATACCGCTGCTTTCGGGCGCGGTTTCGCGGCGTACAATCTCCGCCGCATGATCGATCTCGAACGGTTCGAGCAGCGAATGCAGTTCAGAATGATCGGCGACTGCTTCAAAGATATAAACGCCATCTTGCGTCAGCGGAAGCGCGGCGCGGAGATCGTGCCAGAGTTCGCCCGCTTGGGCGTGACATTGTTCGGCGGTTTCTGCACCAACCCGCACCAGAAACGCAATTTTGACCTGACCACGCTCAGCAATTTGTGGGTGCGGCACGGTGATAAAGCGCAGTGCAAACGTCACGTCGTACAGCAGTTCACGGAACGCGCCCAAGACCTGCACGAACTCAAACGCCGCCATCAGGAGTCGATTCGACCATGCTTCCGGGTGCATATGCGGGCGTCCCACTTCGCGCACAACGATCGCAAACGACGCATGGAAATATGCGGTCACATCTTTGCGCATGAGCGTATCTTCGATCACGCGCGCATCGACCTGTTCAACGTTCAAATACGGCTGACCGCGCTTGCGCCGCTCCACCCGTTCGAGCGCGGCGCGTACTTCGTCGTCAAAGTCGGCGGCTTCCAGTACGCTGCGCGCCCCTGTCAGATCCCACCGCTTTTCGAGCAGCGCAGCGATTCCCTTACGTGCCGCCTGTACGGTGTCACGCTCGGAACTCGTCGCCACAAGGCGGTAAAAGTCCTCCAGTGCGGGCGCGTCGTGTCCTGCCAGCATGCGAGCCTGGGCACGCAGCAGAATCAACGAGTCAGACGGCTCAAGCTCCATCGCGCCGGAGATCGTACCGATCGCGCCTTCGGCATCGTTGGAGTCCAATTGAGATTGGACAGTCGTCACCGCTTCATCAACCACGGCGCGCACCGCCGCTTCCAGATCGGCGGCGAGCTTTTTCGCCGCGCGCGGCAGATTGCCATCCACAAATGATGCTTTCATCACAACCTTGGCGGCTTTGACAGCATTCATCGCCAGCAGGCGGCGGATCACCATCAAGCGACTGGCGACGGGGAGTGCTGCCCATACTTCGGGTGTCCGTTCGGTCAGGCGCAGCACATGATACAGCACTGCCGGGGTGACGCCTTCGCTGCGGATCGTCTCGACGACTTTTTCGAGCGGGTTATCTTCCTTGCGCGATTCTGCCGGAACAGCGGCGCGCAGTTCGTTGAGCGGCGGAATCGCCCGATGGTCACTGCCAAGCGCAGTAATCGCCGCTTGAAGATGCTCATCGGCAGCGGCGGGATTTTCGGCACGCAGCAGTTCAACGAGCGCCACCCGTGCAAGCACCTGCACTTGAGACGGTTCGATCGGGAAACGATCCTCGATCAGCTTGCGTGTGTTCAGTTCACTACCGCACAGTGAACAGGTTGATTCGGGCATACTGCTCACACGTCTGCAATGGCGGCATGTCACCTTGACCGACCCGATCACCTTCATGATCCGCTGTGCGGTCGCCAATGCGGTACGCGCTTTGATCTTCAGCGGAATTGGTGCTAACGCGCAGGTAAACGCGGCGGCGGCATCTGCCTTGTTTTCTTTGATCAAGAAATACTCACCGCGCATCACATGAACTGCCGGAACACTGTCGGCATACGGCTTGCACGCCGCGATTAGGCGTTCCGCTTCGGCGTCTTCCTCGATGCGAATCAGGCGGGCGATCACGCTCGCCGCATGTTCGATCACTTTGACGAGCGCCTGCCGGGTAAGCTGTGCGACTTCCCCATTCGCCTGTGCAGGATCGTTCAGAAGCGCGAACAAATCCGGGTGGACTTCTTGCTGCGAAAGCCAGAACTGGATCAACCGTTCGGTCGCCTTCTGGTGAACCGCATCAGTGGAAGCGCTCCGGTCACGCGTCATCCGGAGGTACTTTTCCATATGCTTTGACCACGTTTGCATGAACTGGCGGCGGCGGCTTTCCGGCACGGGATACATCGACCCGAACATTCCCGGCTGAAGTTCGTCGCGGCGTTCTTCTTTCCATTTGATCAACGCCAGCGCCGCTGCAAACGGCACACTTGGATCAGATGGTTCAAGGATGACCGCACTTTCAAACAACGGCACGCCCTCGTTGATCTTCCGCATGATCTGGTTGCGTCCGTCCGTGACGAGTTCTTGCACCAGATCGCGCCGCCGCTGCTGGAGTTCCTCAATACGTGCGGTATAGACCGGATCGCCTGCCAATCCATTGAGCGTATCGACTATAAAGGCGTATTCGCGGCGGGCTTCAAAACAGATTTCGACCTTCAGCAGTTTTGCATCTACCTCATCTGGATGTTCGGCGAGGTACGTATTGATCTGGTTAAGCGCCTCGTCGTTGTCTTCGCTTTCCAATAAACGGCGAATATCTGCCAGCGCAGGCGTCGGGCGGCTGTCATCGTTTTGTGGTGTCGTCATTCTCGCTTGCTCCTTTGATGTCGGTGAGCGCGCATTGATAATGCTACACATAATATGGCAGTTATCCACTTGTCGTAGACCAAAAATGAGTGGATGATGAGAAAGGATTCATGATGGGGTTAAGGCGCGCAGAAAATGACCATAGAATCAAGGAACAACCGGGGTGAGCTTCACTGGAGCGAGAGGAACAGCGTGAAAGACCGTTTCTTTCCCGGCGCATGTTTTGACGACGAAGACGGGTTTGCCCAACTTCGGAGTTCAAACCTTGAAGTGCGCGACTTAGCTTGGGAAAAAATGATGAATCACTACCAAGCAC
>CALBRY010000398.1 GCA_937927665.1 uncultured Chloroflexota bacterium | reverse complement strand
AGCGTCGCAAGGATTTTGATGGCAGTTGTCTTGCCCGCGCCGTTGGGACCGAGCAGCCCGCACACGGTTCCTGCTTCTACTTCCAGATCAAAGCCATTCAAACCAGCGCCCTCTGCGCCACCTGTATAGTGTTTGCGAACTCCACTTGCGAATACAGCCGGTGTCTGTGAATTCACGCAGTCCCCCTCGCCTATTGACGGAACGATTTCGTCACCTAGACCATCTCCGTATTGTGTACAGTACAGTGTACGGTACAGGGCTAGTGTATACTTAAAGGTGTTGAATGTCAACGAACAACCATTCGAGGAAGTGATGAGCCAGAAATCAAACAATGCCGCGCGCCGACTCGCGCTGCTGTGGGGATCGCAAACCGTCCCCGGGCGCTCCGGTCTCACGTTGAAGGCGATCATCACCGCGGCAATTGACATCGCGGATGCCCAAGGACTAGAGGCGCTGTCGATGCGCAAGGTTGCAGATCGCCTTGAGGTGGGCACGATGTCTTTGTATACCCACGTTCCCGGCAAAAGCGAATTGATCGATCTGATGGTCGATACGGCATACGGGCAGCTTTACGAAAGCATCGACCAACCATCGCAGCAGCCGGGGGATTGGCGCGACGCGCTCCGCTTTATCGCCCGCCAGAACTGGGAACTGTATCGCAAACATCCGTGGATGCTGCACGTCTCAACGGGGCGACCGAGCCTCGGTCCAAATGTAACGCTCAAGTATGAAGCCGAACTGCGCCCGCTGGATAAGATCGGGTTGGGCGATGTCGAGATGGATGCCACGCTGACGCTCATCCTGACGCACGTCGAAGGCTGCGCGCGGGCGCAGTCCACCGTTGAGCAGACTCAGCAGGATACGGGGATGACCGATGCCGAGTGGTGGGTGACGCAGGCACCGCTGCTGGATCAAGTGATTGATGAAGCACGGTTTCCGGTGGCGTCGCGGGTGGGCGAGGCTTCAAGCCGTGAGTATCAAGCGGCATCTAGCCCGGAGTACATTTTCACATTTGGACTAGAGCGCATTTTGGCAGGGGTTAGCGAACTGGTGAACAGGGGATAGGGTTCGCTCCCGTATGCGACCGACGAAAATCATATGACAGGATGACCTCTTATACTGGCAGTCGATCGGCGCGGGGCGTAAGCTGAGGTCATCACCTGTCAAAGAAGAGAGTCCCCATGAACCCGCCCTATGGCATCGACTTGACTGGATTTAGCTTAGAAAGCCTTCAATCTCTCCTTGCACATGGCGACTTGCTGCCGAGTCATCGGGCACTGCGCGACGGGCTTGACCATCATTTTTCGGTTTTAGGCGCACAGGGGATCACGCATGTTCAACAGCTTGTCGATACACTCACAACCAAGAAAGCGGTAGAGCGATTCGCCGCCCAAACCGGAATCCCGGTTGACTATTTGACTCTGCTGCGCCGCCATGTTCGCGGGTATATCCCCAATCCTATTAACCTCGCGGACATCCCCGGCATTAATGAGGACGTATTGAAGCGGCTGGCGGAAGCCGGAATCACCCACACGAAACAACTTTTCGAGCGAGGGCGGACGCGAACGGATCGATCTGCGTTGGAAGCACAAACCGGAATCGATGCGGCGGCAATGTTGGAATTGATCGAACTTGCGGATCTCTCCCGAATCGGATGGGTTGGTCCGATTGGCGTACGCTTGTTTCATCAAGCGGGAGCGCATACGGCTAACGCCTTGGCTTCGTTTGATCCGGATGTATTTTACGCGCGCATGAGCGACGTCAACCGCGAGCACCAGTACACGCGCGCAACGATTACGCGGCGCGATGTCGCGCTGATTATTGACATTGCCAAGAAAATGCCGGACGTTATCGAATATTAAGGCGCTAACCTACCGCGTTCAGTGTTGGGTTTGCACCACGGTGATCGCCACATTCCCTTTTTTGTGTCCATGATCAACATAGCGGTGTGCTTCGACGATCTGATCCAGCGAATAACAGCGATCAATCACGGGCTTGAGCTTGCCCGCTTCGATCAGCGTCTTGAGTTCGAGCAGGTCTTGATGCATATCGCGGTTCTTATCGCCGCTGCTATCGCGGTGGACGTTCAGGTAAATGCCGCCCGGCTTTAGTGCCTGCTTGGCGCGTGCGGGCGGATACTTGGAAACAGCGTCGAATACGACGTCGTAATGCTGACCTGACTGCGCGAAATCTTCTTTTGTGTAGTCGATGACGTGATCCGCGCCAAGCGATTGGATCAAGGTCAGATTTGCCGTGCTGCATACGCCTGTGACGTGCGCGCCATACAAGTTTTTGGCTAGCTGCACCGCATTTGTGCCGACTGCGCCGGATGCGCCGTAGATCAGCACACGCTGACCGGGCTGAATATTCCCTTTTCGCAGACAGCGCATCGCCGTCACACCGCCGCCGAATGCGGCTGCCGCTTCTTCATACGTGAGATTTTCCGGCATGAGCGCGACCGCGCCGTTTGCGGGGATGCATTTGTACTCGGCATAGCCGCCGAACCCGACTTCGAACGTTGACGCAAACACCGAATCACCGGGCTTAAACTGCGTCACTTGACTTCCTACGGCTTCGATTACGCCCGCCAATTCCATGCCGAGTATCGCCCGCTTCGGCTTGAAGACTCCTAAATACAAGCGCGAGGGAATCCACATCGCACGCGGCACGGTAAAGCTGCGCATGCGGACATCACCAACGGTGACGGTGGTGGCATAAACCTTGATCAACACTTCGTTGTCTTTGGGAACGGGTTTCGGCAGATCCGTGAGGTGCAAAACTTCCGGCGCGCCATACTTTTCATATACGACGGCTTTCATAAGCGTCCTCCAAGTGTGCTGTATATCCCCCAATACGCAAACGTTTGGCGGCGTGTTGCGGCTGTGTGAGCTTCACTCCAAGTAGGTCAGCGTAGGGTAACAACAGAAAAGGAGAGGGTAATAAAAAGAAAAGGACAGGGAACAAAAGAAAAGGGCGGGGGGACATAAAGAAAGGGATAGGAAAAAAGGAGAAAAAGACAGGGGAAAAAAGAGAAAAGGACAGGGCATGCCCTGTCCCTACAGAAATTCGGGAGGGGGTTTTTCTCCCCTCCCCGCTGGTGCAAAGTGGTTACTTCGAGCCTGCGCCGTAGGTTTCGCTGGCAAACTGAACGGAGACACCGTTTTCAATGGTGTAAGTCTGGCTGCTGCCGCTGGGGCAGCCATCCCAGACGAACAGGTATGTCTTGCCATCGAGCATCGCC
The DNA here is from genome assembly GCA_937927665.1 of uncultured Chloroflexota bacterium. Lineage (GTDB taxonomy): Bacteria > Chloroflexota > Anaerolineae > Aggregatilineales > Phototrophicaceae > Flexifilum. Next base: position 2,935 of record CALBRY010000398.1, on the reverse strand, counting down.
GCGCTGACCTGCATACGACCATCTGCTGTTGGGCTGACCTGCGCCAAACCGAAGGTCGCACTGCCGCCATCTTCCACGACTCCGAGCGGCGTTCCCGTCACGGAATAGAAGCTGGTGGATGTGCCAGAGCAGTAGAGCACGATCGGGGCGTGTGCATGCGGGTTGATACGTCCATCGGCGGAAAGCGGGCTGCCGCTGCCGGTCCGAATATCGAGCGTGTAGGGTCCGGTCGAGCTGCCGAAACCATCCGCGCGGAAGGTATACGTACCGGTGACAGGCGCAGAGAAGAAAATGCGTGAGCTGTCGAATGCATCACAATCGACGCCGTTGGGATCATCGTCCAGACCAAAGCCATCATCGTTATAAACTTCGGCGTTGAGCGTGTCGCTGGTATCGGTGCCGGGGAAGAAAGCACTCAAGATGGGATCAAGGGGGCGGCTGACGCCGTCGAAATCGCAGACGAGTGTCGCGGTGACTGTTTCGCCCGCGATCAAGTTAACCGTATACAAGTCATACTGCGCCGCAGCAGCAATCGTGCCGCTGTAGCTGTATGCCGCTGCCATCACGGAAGAAACCGACCAAAGGATCGCGAGTAGTGTCACTGCCGCCAGTGCAAGGAAGCGATGTGTCCTGCTGTTCATTAGATATCCCCCCAAAAAAGTCAAAATTACCATTTACATTAAGGCATGCTTTTGCATGCAGGGCAAGACATATATATGGGTTTTATGCAAGTTATTACACAAATTCCGGGGAGAGCGGTACCCGCTAAGCCGTCTGGTATAATGGCAGGGGTAAGATGAGATGAGGATATCTCTGCCTATGTTTGTACGGCGAAGCTATTCCGAACCGTTCTTTAGTACGCGGCGCAAGAAACGCGGACATCTCCGTAAGATAGTGCTCTTCACCTTGGTGCTGGGTGCGGCGGTTTGGTTTATCGATATCAACTTCAGCACGCTGCAATCGGCGGCGCTTGAGGCGATTGGTTATGCTCCTGATCCTACTCCGTTTGCCAGCGAGTTTGCGACACGGGGTATGGAATATTACGCGGCAGGCGATATGCGAAATGCCGCACTGATGTATGAACGCGCAGTCGCGCAGCAGCCGGATAACGTCGATTATCTTTATGAGTATGGGCGTACCCTACTCGAATTGGGGTCGGAAGACCCGACCAATTATGAACGGGTGGTTGAATTGGGCGACCGGGCGATCAATCTTGCCCCGCGTGATCCGCGTGGTTTCGCGCTCAAATGCCGCGCGCTCGATTTAACCGGGGAAAGCGCGAACGCGATCCCGATCGGTCAGCAGGGCTTGAGTGTTGATCCGAATTTCGCGCCGCTGCATTATGCGCTTGCTGATGCGTACCGGAGCATCGACCGCTACGACGTGGCGATTGACCGCGCCGAACGTGCCATCGAGCTTGATCCGTATGATCCGGTGGCGCGGCGTGTGTACGCTTATGCGCTGATCTGGATTGGCGAAGTCGACAGCGCAATCGATCAACTGGAGCGGGCGGTAGCGCTTGCACCGAATAACACGGGCGCATATTTTGAACTGGCGCTCTTGTATTTGAATGCCGAAGAACCGGAAATGGCGATTGCGACATATGAGCAGATTCTCGCCATGCAGCCGGAAAACTACCGCGCTTATCAACGCCTATGCGAGGCGTATAACCAAGCGGGCGAAATCCGCCGCGCAATCGGGTACTGTCAGGACTCGCTAGGGATCAATGATCAAAATGCGGGGGCGTGGGCGAGCTATGGTCATGTGCAGTATCGCAACCGCAACTATGAAGGCGCAATCGAGTCATTTGAGACGTGTGTGAGCTTGGGCGGCGAGGATATTCGGTGCTGGTATCTGCGCGGGCTGGGGCATTATTATCTTGGACAATGTGATCAAGCGTGGAGTGTTTTGAGCGAAGCGGCGAACATCATCGGGCAGCCGGAGGATTATAACCCGGTGTATGAAGCGGTGATGGACGGCTTCGACTTGATCAGCATCTCGTGTACCGGGTATCAAGGACGCGGCGCGCCGACTGCGCTTCCGCCGACCGCGATCCCGCCGACTCCTATCGGGGGCTAACCGTTGTACCTGAAAACACCGAAACGTTACCGTCCGGGGCATCGTGAGCGGCGCGTGATCAATACGCGCTGGTTATGGCTGTGGGTACTCACGCCGATTGTGATCGTGGGCGGGATCGCGCTCTACAACAACCGGGACGAACTCGCGCCGCCGATTGAGACATTCATCGTGGAAGCGATCGGCGATGTGCAGGGGGGCGTAGCGACGATGAACGCTCCGACTCCCATGCCGACGGAAAACCCCGCCAGCCGTCTCGCACGGGCTGATGAATCATGGCTTTCCGGCTCGATCGAACAGGCGGTAGAGGATTACCTGAGCGCCTCGCCATCGACGCCGAATATGCCGATCGTGTTTACGCGGATCGCGCTCGGCTACGTGATGGAAGGTCAGTATGCGTCCGCTGTCGAAGCCGCCGAAGATGCGGTTACGGCTGATCCGTATTACGCGGATGCGTGGTCGGTGCGCGGGCTGGCGCTGGCGCGGGATGGTCAACCTGCTGAAGGCGCGGCATCGGCGCTGCAAGCGTTGGCGCTGGCACCGGATGATCCGGCGGCGCTGGCGTTTCTGGCGGAGGCGTATCGTTTAGGCGATAAGATCAACCTCGCGCTTGAAACCGCCGAACGCGCTATCGAAGCCGATCCGAACCGCTACGAAGGCTATTTTGTGCGGGCGATCATCAATTACAACAATATCGGCGAGTTTGAAACAGCGCGTGCCGATTTTGCGATCGCACGCGATCTCGCGCCGCACATGACCTATATTGCGACCGAGATGGCGTGGATCGAATGGCAGTTCGACAATACGGATCTGAGCATGGAAATGCCCACGGACAGCGGCAAGGCCAGCAGCATCCAGA
>CALBRY010000397.1 GCA_937927665.1 uncultured Chloroflexota bacterium | reverse complement strand
AAGAAATCATGCATGCCGCGCGCAACATTGAAATCAGCGCGGAAGGTGCTGATCAGATAAACCTGTGTTGTTTGGGCGTCGTAGCCATCAACCGAACGCTCGACCGCGTCGTACATATCCGGGTACGGGCGGCTTGCCAGCAGACGCGCGTTAAACACACTCAAATGCTCCCCGAAGTAGTAGATCGCATGGAAGATCGTCACGCCGACAACGAGCGCCATCAACACCCGCCCCGCCGTGATCGGGATGCGCCATTCATTCGGGGATGCGAGACTCTGCCGCGCCTTCTTGAACGTATCTCCGGGAATCATCAACGCAAGCCCGTAACGTATGCCGATTGCGATCAAAAGCGCCATAATCGGCATCACGACGATAAAGCGCGGCGATCCCCATTTCTCGGTCATGAGCGAACTGCCCAATCCGGTCGCTACCACGTAAAGCGGCAGCATATTGAGCGGCGATCTCAGCCTCCACACGCAGTAAAACACGCCGAGCAGGAACAGCGGCACAATCACCGGATGCAGCAGGCTGTACGGACCGCCCCAGAAATCAGGATTTTCGCGCCCATGCACATAGAACAGGAACGGCGTAAGCATCCACGTCGCCGCTTGTTCGATATCGCCGTCTTGAATGCCATCACGCAGCAGCGGCACCCAATCGACATTGATGCTGCTGCTGTGTCCCATGCGGGCGAAACCCGTATCCCCGCGTGCGACAATCGTGTAATAGACCGGGGCGGCTAAGATCACCGCGACGACGAGAACAATCGCCATGCCGCGTAAATGTTGGCGCGCTTTCGGCGTAAACAAGATCATGCCGAAGAACCATGCAACCGTGAGCACAGGGAACAGCAGACGACCGCTTTCAAAGAAGTATTGGCTCAGTCCCAGCGTGACCCCCGCCAGCACCCAATCGGAGCGTCGTCCCCAACGCATCCCGCGCACCACGAACATGATCAGCGCCACGCCGACAAATCCATCGGTAAGATGTGCCAGCGAGATACGACTAAACTGCAAATGCGGCGGGAAGGTCGCCAGAATAAGCGCGGCGATCAACGCCATGCGCCGGTCGAACAACGCGCGCCCCAACCCGTACATCGCCAGCACGGTAAACATGCCGATAACGGCATTCACCATCCGCAAGCCGACCCAGTTCTGACCGAACAGCGCGACGGTTCCCGCATTCCAATAGGTGTATACGGCGGTGATACCTTGATAACCGGATGGCGCGATGAGCAGATTGTAATTATCGTGCTCCCACTTGATCATCTGGACGCCGTTCATCCAGTGAATTTCGTCGATCGACTGCCAGATCGTATCGCCTAGCCCGAAAGCACGCAGCGCGAACGCCAGTATGAGGATCAACGCCAGCGCCGCGACATGGCGCGGGTTATAACGGGGAATACGAAGGCGCGGCGCGCCCGACATACCGTAAGCGAGGAAACCCATGCCGCACATCCAGATCGCATATTGGATATGCGTCGAAACAACGAGCAGGATATCGATCTTCAACCACTTGCCGCTAATTTCCGCTTCAAGCGCGAGTAATGCGATTCCCAACAACGTCCAACGCCAATTGATCTTGGATGGCGTGATCGTGACATCCTGCGGCATCGCGACAGGCTCACGCTTGCCGCTGACGAAGATCGCCGCGCCTAACACGAGCGCCCCCGCGATCATAATCACCACCGGGGTTGTGTACGGTGGTCCTTCGATATAACCGGGGCGGAACTCATACGCCGCCCAGACGAACAGCAAAACTGCCGCCACTGCCAACAGCGCACCCACGCGCGAACGCATCGACATGCGAACCTGAGGCGGTGGTGTTTCAACCGTGATCTCCGTCTGATCATTCACTGCATTTGCTTCGTCATGCACTTCCGCAGCAGTCACCGAAACATCGGCGGCGCTGTCTTGCTCGGCGCTCGGCGCTTTTTCGACTTTCTCTGGCGGCGTGACGGGTGCGCGCAAGCCTTCGATCATCCCACGAACAGCACGCCAATCGAACTGCATCGGGGCTTTGATGCGTTCCTGCTGTTCTTTGAGGGCTTCACGACGCGCCTTTGGCATAAACAGCCGCTCCAGATGGAGCAGATACCCTGCCCCAACGACCGCCGAAAGCAGCGTGATCCACAAGCTGAGGACGAGCAGAAGCGGACGGTAATAGAAATGGATCACCCGCGTGCCTGAACCCGGCGGAACGATCACGCCAACCAGCCCGCCAACCGATTCGAGTTGGGCGCTCTGCCCGTCGATCTCGACATTCCAACCGGGGTAGTCCAGTTCATGGGCGACGACGACGACTTCTTGATCCACTTCCGTATCGACGGTTAACCATACGTTGTCATAGATGCGGCTTCGGGGATCGATCGGCGTAACGGCTTCGACAGGAAGCACAGGCGTCGGATCTACCTGTGCGGCATATTCACGCAGATCATTTAGCGGAAGGGTGAAGGCGTAAGGGAGCGCACGCGGATTCACATAGCCGCACCCAATGCCATCCGGCAGAACAAACGACCCTTCCAGCGGTTCATAGCCGATCTCCCGCATGAAGTTGTGTTCACCTTCAGCGAATGCCATCCCAAACTGCGCGAGGCGCTCATTCGCTAGGTCGGTGGGAAATAATGTGGACGGTTGAGCAAGTGGATAGATGCCGTTGCCGACGAAGTTCAGGCGTACCCGGGTTTCAAGGTGAGCATAAGAATCCACATAACCGGCGTACATGATGCTGATTTCACGGTTCGGGTACAGCGCCCGGATCGAGCGGAGGCAGTCATCAGCAAAATTCCACTGATAGACCGTGAGTTTTGTGAATGATTTCCATGTTGTCCCCAGCACATCGACCGCGCCGATACTCGCCACGACAACCAGCGCAGTCATGAGCGGCATCACCGCCGCTGGGATCGCCTTGAGCCGCCGCAAAATCGGGAGTTCAAAGGCGGTTTTATCGACGAAGAAAGCGCGCCACAGCCCATCAACACGCATAGCCGCGAGAACAGCGATTAAGAGCGAGCCGATGGCGAGCATTCTGCCGACAAAGCGCCATCGCCCGAGTATCGGGAGCAGCGTGGTTGACAGCCATGTGACAACCGGATTAAGTGACGCCGCCCACAGGGTGAAGAAAACGATCAAGATCAGCGCGATCGCCCAGAAGCGGCGGCTGTTTTCAAATGATTCGCGGTGCAAACGGGGGATCGGCGGAATCACGATAAAGATCAGCGCGGCGAACCACGCAGGAATCGTGTACGCATAATAATAATGGGGCAGATCCGGCGCGAGTCCTAACTCGTAAAGCTCTTTCGAGCCGTTGAAATACTGCTCGGTCACGCGGTAGAGATCGCGCACCCATACTTCCCAATCTGCTAGGAGCATGGGTTCGTGTCCCTTCGTCAGGTGATTTTGCAGCAGCGTTGGCAGCACCACCGCCGCCGACAGTGCGAACGAAAAACCGACCGCCGCCGCGAACCGCACCAGCAGATGCCGGTCGATCACCAACCGTAAACGTCGATTTTCGCCCCGTTCGATGGTGAAGGCATACACCATCACAATCACGAACACGACCAACGCTGTGGGCATAATGTAGTAGATATTCCCCACCCACCAGATCAGCGTGAGCGATGCACCCATCAAGATGATCGGGTAGCGTCGATCGGGGAAACGAAACAAACCAATCGCGGCGGCAAGCGCATAGGGAATAAACGATTGGCTCACCGCAAGCTGAAAATACCCACCGTCAAGCAGTCCGACCGGGCTACCTCTGCCAACC
>CALBRY010000396.1 GCA_937927665.1 uncultured Chloroflexota bacterium | reverse complement strand
CACAAGATCAATAACGCGCTAGGTCAGGCATTATTAGCCGATCGCATGGGCAAGAAGCGCATCGTTGCCGAAACAGGCGCGGGTCAGCATGGGGTCGCCAGCGCGACCGCGTGCGCCATGCTTGGCTTAGAGTGTATCGTGTACATGGGCAGCGTCGATATCGCCCGTCAGGAGCCAAACGTCTTCCGCATGAAGCTCCTCGGCGCGGAAGTAATTTCGGTCGAAAGCGGCAGCAAAACGCTCAAGGATGCGATCAACGAAGCGATCCGTGACTGGGTAACCAACGTCAGCAGCACATTTTATCTGCTCGGTTCAGCGCTCGGTCCGCATCCCTATCCAATGATGGTGCGCGATTTCCAGAGCGTCATCGGCATCGAAGCGCGCGAACAAATACTCGAACTCGCCGGACGCTTGCCCGATGTTGTGCTGGCATGTGTCGGCGGCGGCAGCAACGCGATCGGTATGTTTCACGGCTTCCGTGATGATGACGATGTGCAGTTGATCGGTGTCGAAGCAGGCGGACATGGCATCGAATCGGGCGAACATGCAGCACGTTTTGCTGATCCGGCATTAGGACGCCCCGGTGTGCTTCACGGTACGCGCTCCTTCGTGCTTCAAGACGAAGATGGTCAAATCTTGAACACGCACAGCATTTCTGCCGGGTTGGATTACGCCTCAATCGGACCTGAACACGCCTACTTACGTGATACCGAACGCGCTTTTTACACCTACGCGACCGATGAAGAAGCACTCGCCGCGTTAAAAACACTGAGTCAGACCGAAGGCATCATTCCGGCATTGGAGAGCGCGCACGCTGTCGCCGAAGCGCTCAAGCGCGCGCCAGCCATGCCGAAAGACTCGATTGTGCTGGTCAATCTTTCCGGGCGCGGTGATAAAGACCTCGGAACGATCATGCGCGAACTGGGGATTTGATCATGAACTTCACCGGAAAAGAAACCCAAAAAGCGGTTGTCGCGGTCATCCTCACCGATGTGGACGGGCGGATTCTGCTTCAGCAGCGCGATGATAAACCGGGGCTGGATTATCCCGGCTGGTGGACGATTTTCGGCGGTTACGTCGAAGATGGCGAGACACCCGATGCCGCAGTTCGGCGCGAATTGATGGAAGAACTGGGGATCGATCTCCCGCTTACACATTGGCGCACCTATGACTGTCCGGTGCGTTCCACACCGGGCGCGGCGCATACCCGCAATTACGTTTACACCGCCGCGCTTGATCGTCCGGTCGATTCGCTGACGCTGCACGAAGGGCAGGGGATGCGGTTGTTCACACCGGAAGAAGCCGCGCCGCTTGTGTTGGCATTCGCGCAGCACTTGATCTTGCGTGACTATATCGCTGAAAAACATCGCGTCATGCTGACCGCTCGAAATGGCGCACGCGGAGTCGAAGCGATTGCGGAGATGTTCAAGCACGCCAGATCACAGGGGCGGGCGGCATTCCTGCCATATTTCCCCATTGGCTTCCCGACAATCGAAGAATCGTTACAAGCGATCGAAGCGATGGCGGGCGTGGATGTGGACGGATTCGAGATTGGCATCCCGTTTAGCGATCCGCTGGCGGATGGCGCGGTGATTCAAGCGGCGACACAAATCGCGCTGAACAACGGTGTGACGGTGCGAAAATGCTTGCGCGCCGTGCAAAACCTTCGTGAGCGCGGCGTGACTCAGCCGATGCTGTTGATGGGCTACATTAACCCGATGCTTTCCTACGGCATTGATCGTTTCGTCGTGGATGCAAAAGCGGCGGGCGCGGATGGGCTGATCGTTCCTGATTTGCCCGCCGAAGAAGGCGACGAACTCGCGGAGATATGCAAGCGCGAAGGAATTGCGCTCGTATTCTTCGCCGCGCCAACCAGCAACCCGGATCGGATCGCGCTTGCGGCGGCGAAATCAACCGGATTTATCTATGTCGTTTCGCTGACAGGGATCACGGGCGAACGTTCGCACCTCCCGCCCGATCTAACCGATTTTGTCCAACGTCTCCGCGAAAAAACCGGAGATGCACCGTTAGTGATGGGTTTCGGCATTAGCAAGCCCGAACAGGCACGAATGGTAGGAGAATTGGTCAACGGATTCATCGTGGGCAGTGCGTTAGTTCGCGCGGAGATGCACGGGCATACCGCTGTGCGGGAACTCGCCGCCAGCCTTCGCGCCGCCCTCAACGAATAATCGTAAGCGCGCACTGCATAACGCCGTTCAATCATCGCGGTGTTGTGCAGTGTTCCGCTGCTCGTGCGGAATTTTCGTAAGCTAAATCATGCGCGTTGACATCCTGAAATCTCTCATGTTATGCTCTGGTTGCAATTACGTTCCTGTTTCGTGAAAGTCGATCCGAACATCATGATTTTTCAGCTTGGTTTCGCCTATTCGTATTATCGCTTTAACGGCGACATAGCGATTATTAGGCTTGCCATGCTCATGGTGTGACGTATCTTCAGTTCAGGTTACGGTGAAGGCGCAGGGCATAAGCTCCGCGCCTTTTTTGTTGCGTGGGGCGACATCCACAAGGAGCAGCAGGACATGATGATGAGGGGTGTACGCGGGGCGACCCGTGTCAAGCAGAACGATGCCGCCGAAATGTTGGCAGCGACGCGGGAATTGATGGAAACCATGATCCAGTTGAACGAGATTACCGAAGACATGGTCGCCAGCGTGTTGTTCACCACAACGCCCGATTTGAACGCTGTTTATCCAGCGGCGGCGGCGCGTGAGATCGGCTGGCATAAGGTCGCGTTGATGGGTTTTCAGGAAATCCAAGTACCGAATGGGATGAATTACTGCATCCGCATCCTAATTCATTGGAATACCGATAAGACGCTGGACGAAATCAAACATGTTTACATGCACGATACCGTGAAACTGCGCCCGGATTTATACCCGGATAACCGTGTAATTGTGGAAGAAGATGGGGGAACGGGTCAATGATTGTCGTGATGAAAAAAGGGTCTGCTGCCTCCGCAATCGCGGAGGTGGTCAGCCGCGTGAAAGAAGACAGCTACACGCCGCACATCAGCGAAGGCGATGAGCGTACGATTATCGGCTTGGTGGGCGAGAGTCTGACTCCGCTCCGCGAAGATGACTACAGCATCATGGACAGTGTCGAACGTGTGATGCGCGTTTCCGCACCGTACAAACTCGCCAGTCGGGATTTTCACCCGAATGATACACTCGTCGCGCTCAATGGATCGCATGCGGGCGGCAAGAAAGTCATCGTGATCGCGGGTCCTTGCTCGGTTGAAACACGGGAGCAAACTATTGAGATTGCGTGTGCGGTCAAAGAGATGGGCGCGACTGCACTGCGCGGCGGAGCATATAAGCCGCGCACCTCGCCGTACAGCTTTCAGGGACACGGTGTCAAAGGATTGGAATGGCTTGCGGAAGCCCGCGAGATCACCGGGCTGCCGATCGTCACTGAAGTGATGGATCCCGCGCTTGTCTCTGTTGTCGCGGAGTATGCCGATGTGCTTCAGGTGGGGGCACGCAATATGCAAAACTTCGTCCTTCTCAACGAAGTCGGCAAAAGCCAGCACACGGTGCTGCTCAAGCGCGGCATGGCGAACACGATGGAAGATTTGCTGATGAGCGCGGAATACATCCTTTCGCACGGCAACGGGCGCGTTATGTTGTGTGAACGCGGTATTCGCACCTTTGAAAAATACACGCGCAACACCTTCGATTTGAACGCGATTCCTGTTTTGAAGGCGCGCACACACCTTCCGGTAATCGCAGACCCCAGTCACGCGATTGGCTATTCGGAGTTTGTCGAGCCTGTGGCGCTGGCGGCAGTCGCGGCGGGTGCGGATGGTTTGATCATCGAAGTGCATCCCACGCCTACGAAAGCGATGTCCGATGGGCGACAGAGTCTCGATTACAAAGGATTTAAGGCAATGATCGAATCCGTCAGGCGTGTGGCGGAAGCGGTAGGACGGTTCGCTTAATATGGGCAGTGGTTTTACAGCGCGTCACCTCGCGATTGTCGGCTTAGGGTTGATGGGTGGATCGCTGGCGCTGGCGCTTCGCGGCGCAGCGGAAACGATCACTGGTATTGATCCGCATGAAGAATCGCTTGCATACGCCCGCAAGCATGGGATCATCGATCACGCGACGACCGATCTAAAGAGCGGCGTCGAAGAAGCAGATGTCGTCATTCTTGCCGCGCCCGTGCGCGCAATCATCAATATGATTACCGGGCGAATCGGCTCTTATCTGCGCTCAAATACGCTGTTGATTGACATAGGCAGTACAAAAGTGGATATTTGCAGCGAAATGGGACATCTACCGATTGGTATACAAGCGATCGGTGGGCATCCGATGACGGGCAAAGAGTCCAGCGGCATTGAATCGAGTGATGCGGCGCTGTATCGCGGGCGACCCTTTGTGATTTGCCCAACACGCCGGACGACTCCGGCGGCGCGGCTGCGGGCGCTCTCGTTAATCGAAGCAATCGGGGCAGTTCCATTCGAGATGGAAGCGCAGCGTCATGATCAGGCGGTCGGCGCGATCAGTCACCTGCCGTATTTGTTGAGCGCCGCCCTCGTCCTGACAGTCAATTACGAAGGTGAGACGGACGACGTCGTATGGGAACTTGCGGCGGGCGGCTTCCGGGATATGTCCCGGTTGGCGGCGCAAGACTTGAACATGATGAAAGATATTTTGACGACGAACACACAGGCGGTCGCTACCCAACTCGCGCATTTTCGGATGCAGTTGGCAATGCTAGAGGCACTCCTGATCAGCAAAGACGAGAAAAAACTGGCGGCGCTCCTGTACTCAGCGCGTGAAGCACGCCTGACATGGATGCGCAAACGCGAAGGGAAATAAGCGAATATGACAGCGGCGAAAGATGGATTTCGCGTTCTGCCGGGGGGCACGCTAACGGGGACGACGACTGTGCCGGGGGATAAATCGCTCTCGCATCGGGCGGTGATGTTCACCGCGCTGGCACAAGGAGCAAGCCGCATTAAAGGCTGGCTTTCGGCAGGTGATACCGAAGCAACCCTTGATTCGGTTCAGCGTTTAGGCGTTCGTGTTGAGCGGCACAGTCGTCACGATTTAACGATTTATGGCGGCACATTCGTGAAACCGGAACGAGAACTCAATCTCGTTAATGCCGGTACGGGGATTCGCCTACTAACCGGAATCATGGTCGGGCAGCCCTTTGAAAGCGTACTTGATGGCACAGAGCAGCTTCGCCGCCGCCCGATGAATCGGATTATTCAACCGCTGCGATTGATGGGCGCGAATATCGAAAGTGTGAACGGCTATGCGCCGCTCACGGTTAAGCCTGCTGCGCTCAAAGCGGTGCGATACTCTATGCCGATGGCAAGCGCTCAGGTGAAAAGTGCGATCCTGCTGGCGGCGCTGTTCGCAGATGGCGAAACGGCGGTGACCCAGCCGGGACCCGCCCGTGACCACACCGAACGAATGCTCTCCGCGATGGGCGCACGCATCCGCGAGGATGGGAATACTGTTTATGTGCAGCCCGGTCATACGCTCACAGCAGCCGATTTTACCGTACCGGCGGATATTTCATCTGCTGCCTTTCCGATTGCAGCGGCGTTGATCGTGCCGGGGAGCGACATCACTTTGACTAACATCAACTTGAACCCGACGCGCACGGGCTTAATCGAT